>JBHLRJ010000030.1:0-34387 GCA_048882645.1 Candidatus Thorarchaeota archaeon | reverse complement strand
TTTGCAGGTTTAAGGTCTAAAAATTTAGAAAAGACTTTAATTATGCTTTGGATCTCTGAGGACATGGTTAATATCGATTAATTTCTTTAATTATTAATACTTTAATATAGATTAATTTTGTTTTTATTATTATTTATTAAACTTTTATGATACTAGTTAAAAAGGCTTTGATATAAATTTTCACAACGTAATTTTTAATAGATCAAACTTAAATATTTTATAGTTTATGTAATAAATACAAAAATTGGAAAATTCCAAATTCACATTTTACTAACACCAGTAATTATGCCATCTCCTTTTGAAGATAATGATTTCTTTGAAGAAAATGGGGAGGATGGACCTCCTTGTTGTGATAGTCCTAAGATTAGCGAAGAAGATGGATATCATGTGTGTTTAAATTGCGGTTTTGTGTTTTCTCGGATTCTTGACGATAGCCCTCGTAGAGCTTTTACCCAAGAAGAAATTCAGAAGAGAAAGAGTAGTGAAAGGGTTTATAGTCCGATTGGTCCAAGAACAATAATCCGGGGATCTAGAGATGCAAGAGGAACCCTTTTAAGTCCAAAATATAAGTCTAAATTCAATAGGTTAGCTAAAATTCACCGATCTTTAACGACTAGCTATGAGCGTAATCTTTGGATAGCTTTACCAAATCTTCAACGTTTACAAAAACGACTTGGAATTCCAGATGCCGTGGCAGAGGATGCACTACGAATTTATACTCAAACGGTTAAAAAGAAATTAACAATGGGAAGAAGCATAGATACTCTCCTATCAGCATCTATTTTTGCGGCTCTGAAGGTTCATGGTATACCTAGAACTGCCGAAGAAATAACAACAGTTGCACAAATTCCTAAAAAAAAGGTTATCAAGAGTTATCGTCTAATTCTAATGGAGGTTCTGCCGAAATTAGGCATGAAAGTCCAACAATTCTCAGCTGATCGCTATGTGGATAAATTTAATGAAGAATTAAAACTCTCAATGCAATGCAGGAATATAGCCGTAAAATTGATTGAAAAAGCAAAAGAAAGTGGATTCAATTCAGCAGGCAAAGATCCAAAAGGAATTGCCGCCGCCGCAATCTACATTGCATCAAAAATATGCAATGAAAACAGAACTCAAAAGGAAATCTCTAAATTAGCAAAGGTCACTGAGGTTACTCTTCGAATGCGTGTAAAAGATTTACAAAAGTATGCAAATATCGTTGATTAAAATTATCAAAACATAATGTATTTAAAACTAGACCTCAATAGTTAAAAGTTGCATTTCTTCTTCAAATAAGGGTAATACCTCTAACATGACTTGGATTTTTGGTAGATAATTATGTAGATTATAAATCTTGGTATCAATAATAAATTGTAGTAACAATATGTAGTACGTATCCTCTACCCAATTTCTATTCATGCCTAAGTTCTTCAGAAAGTCGTTAATGGACTTTTCAATTACATCCATAGGTTCTTTTGCTTTTAGCAGTGATAACCCATGAAGTAGGATGAGGAGAGAACTTGTAGTAAAATCCTTTCTTCTTGACATCGAATTAGCTAATTCATAATATTTGAGCGCAAGCTCCTTATAGTCTTCTTTTCCCAGTAATAGAAATACATCCCTATAAAAGATTCTTTTTATAGCTTTTCGTTTATCTTGCATATCAACTTTCTCTCTTCGAATTTCTCCCATTTTTTTCTGAATTTTCTCGTATTTTTGGTCAATTTCAATAATTTGTACTTTTGATAGTTTTTCTGTGCTTGTTACATCTTCAATAATTTTTTCATCAGATTCAGAAGGTTCTCGCTTTAGTTTCAAATCTTCTCCGAAAACTTCATTAATAAAATTCAGTTCTTCATCAAATAATGGCATATATTTCAAAAATGATAGTCCCTGATTAAATTTGAACTCATCATACTTTTTGGAACGAAGAATGTATTCTACTAATTTGACAGGAAAAGTTTCAGAAAAACCCATCAATTTACCCTTTGTTTCATCTGATAACTGATTGGCATCCTTCGATTTATCTTCCTTTAATAGTAATAAACAAAGCACTGCTAATGAGACGCTTGCAAGATTATACCTTTTAATTCCGGTTAAATTTGCAATACTCTCCTTGTATAATTCAATTGCCTTCTCAAAATCTTGTTCAGCTATGTGATTTAAGGCTTTATTAAAATATCGTTTTTTCCTAACATTTCGCTCTCGTAAATCTTTATCACGTTCCAAACGATTATATTCTCTAGCTATATTTTCAAGTATGGACAAATCTTCTTCTAATTTTTCCTCTTCCCTTGCTTCTCTTGCTCTTTGAGATCGTTCTGCGATTTTAACGGCCTCTAATTTATCAATTTTTTTATGAATCTCTTTTTTATATGCTTTGTCTTCAATTTTTTCATTATAAGAATAGGCAGAGTGTAAATCATCTAAACTAATATAAATCTCTGCAATTTTACTGTAGATCTTGTCAAACTTTATTTTATCCTTTGTTTCCTTTTCTAAATATGCTGAGGAGATACCATTCGCTTTTTTTAATAATGCATCTGCCGTTCTAATTCCTGAAAGATTTTTCTCATTATCGAGAATTTTAATCGCCTCGTTTTTTATAAATTCAATGAAAAGCAAACTAATCTCTTTGGATTCGTCATACCATGAATGATCACGATATATTCGAATTGAATGTTCCATAATTTTCACAATAGTTGGAAAATCCTCCAATTCTTCAATTCCTTTTAATTTGTCAAGATATAAATTATATACTCTAATCAAGTATTTCTTTTTTACAGCGATAGATAGAGAATTAAATGTAATAATAAATTCTTCAAATAGTGCTCCTTGGATTAAAAAATCTAACGATTTTGTAAGGATTTGGTCTCTTACTTCCTCTTTTCCAATCTTTTTAAGATAATTTGCTTGGATATATAAATGTTTTGCTGCTTTAAGATAATTTCCTTGTTTAGCAATATCCTTTGCTTCTTCTATTGCCTTTTTATTCATTTCAATAAGTAAATCCAGTTCAGCTTTGACAAAAACAGTTAGAATATCTACACCCTTCTGTATTATCTCTTGTTTTTCTTTCTTTTTTGAAGCATTATACTTATCTTCAGCCTCAGCGCTAATTTTGGTTAACTCTTGTTTAAGTGTTAACGAATCCAATTTATTTATCAATGTTGTTGCCATACTGAAATTGTCTATTTCTATGAATGCATTAATTAACATTCTTAGAATTCCATCTAAATCAGTTCTCTCTACATTGTATGAATCCCACATGTTTTCTATCTCATCGTAGGTATATTTTGCAGCGTGGACCTCTTTAGATTTAACTTGATGTTTAAGGATGTGAATCAATACATACGTTGATTTCTCAGTTAGATATTTTAGCTCCT
Organism: Candidatus Thorarchaeota archaeon; assembly: GCA_048882645.1. GTDB lineage: Archaea > Asgardarchaeota > Lokiarchaeia > Sigyniarchaeales > SOKP01 > Loki-b32. The sequence continues at coordinate 31,019 of JBHLRJ010000030.1, read as the reverse complement.
CTGTTAGTGCTTCTCTCTGGTATTTGTTTATTGCAAGGTATAGTTGTTGTCTGGCAGCTTCAAACCTATCAGTTTCTATTAAGTATTCCGCTACGGCTCCAATTTTTTCTGTAACTTCTTTCAAAATAGTCTGTAATTCTCCATGAGGTAGACTATCAAGAATCCTAAATGCATTTTCGACTCTGCATGCAGATATCCAAGAAGTGATAGCTAGTCGAAATGCGTCCTGTATCATTTCTTTATCTAATAACTCTATACTTGCCCATTGTCCTGCTCTTTCATACTTTTTCGCAGCAACTTCATAATCTTCCTTATTAAAATATAAATTAGCATCCCGGATCATTTCTCTCGCATAAAGTTTCTTGAAGTTAACTGATTTACGCTTGTCAATATTTTCTAAAATTTTGCTGGCTTCTAAGAATAAATTGACTTTTGAATATAGAAATGCTGCTTGCTCAGAAATAATATAGTACTCTTGTTTATTGTAAATATCAGCGATTAAAGCAGCTTTTCTCACAGCTTGAGCAGCATAATAATAATTTTTATTATTAAAATACACATTTGCCATTTGAATGAATATTGGGAATCTCATCCATGCATTTTCGATATTTAAAGGTGTATCCGCATTGATCATCGCTAAACAGAGTGATTGAAGTACTTGATGGAATTCATTTGGATATAAATTTACAAAAGCTTCAAGACTTGGATAATTTACCCAAACTGTTGTTAACAACTCATTTACATCGATAGGAAGTATCCCATTTTGATCGTAAAAGACTATAATTGTAGGGATATCTCGTTTTACTTCAAAAATGACTGGAAGTATCATCTTAAAGTACTCAAATTCCTCCTCATATAAAGGGTTTAAAAAATAGATAATACCGTCTGCCTCTGGAATTTTTTCGTCTAAATCTGCTGATACATTTGTGATACAATTAATTTCTAATTCACTAACATCCTCAAAGACTTTTATTTCTTTATAATATTCAAAGAAAGTCTCTCTATCTTCTCCAGGTTCACCAAAAGCTCTTGATGTATAGAAATGAATGATATCCAGATCCCTTCCAAGAATTAAGACCTTAAAGTGGTAAATTACCATAATTTTCTTTAACAAATATGAGCTATTTTTTTTTTATGTCTCTATTGATTAATTAATCCTTTCTCGTTTTTAATTTTCAACACATAAACCTAATACTCTAAAACTTATGAAATTATTTTAAAAGAAGTGAATTCTTTTATTAATAAATAATTGAGTTTAAGAATTAATAGTTTTGTTTTAAACCGATGGAGAATAATCAGTGAGTTACTTAGAGCGAAATTTCCATTTAATTAAAGAGCGTATGATTCAACAAATGGAAAAATCAATTGCTTTAGGAAGAAAACTTATAGATACAGAATTAGACACAGGTCTTTTAAATTTTATAGTTAAACCAATAGTCAAAACTTTCTATGATTATTGGAGTCAAAATGATGCTAGAGAGGGTACACTAAAGCAAATCAAATTGACTCTGGATGCTGGTAAGAGACTTATAATAAATGGAAAATCTGACGAATTTTTTAATCAAATTCTTACCGAATATTTACCTAAATATATAAGAGCAGATCAAACGACGCGCCAATGTGATAAAAGACATAAAAATTATGAAAAAATTGTAAATGTAGCAAAAGAGACATTTATAAATTATTTAAATGAGGTAGTAAAGCTTTTAAATGTAAAAGAAGATGTGGAAGATTATGGTGACTTATGCCGTGTTGCTTTTAAAACAAAAGAAGTAGCGGAGCAAAATTTAATGAATCAGTTAAATTATACAAATGAGGGGATCAAAATTGTCGAAAAGGATCCATCGATTCTTAAAATTCTAGTTGGGCGCAAAATAATAGTGAAGGCGCTTAGAAAGGGTTTTGAAAAAACTAAGGAGGAGTTTATAAAATCTCTAAATGAGACATATAATCAAAAAAAATTAATTTCATAAAATACTCTAACTATTAGTTATAATTTACAATCTGGAGAATTTTGCATGGACAATATTGAGAGAAATTACCAAATTTTAGAAAAACGAATGATCGAGCAAACTGATATCTCTTTAAATTATGGAAAAGCTTTAATAGAAACCGAATTGGACACAGGGATTCTCAACGTTATTGTGAAACCTATTGTAAAAGCTTTTTACAAATATTGGAGTGAAAATGCTAAGGCTGGTACTTTAGTACAAATTAAAGTTACTCTCGATTCTGCAAAAGAATTTCTAACAAATGGAGATGGCTCAAAGGAGCATTTTGAAAGAATTATAAATAAAAATTTTCCCAAATATTTAGAAAATGATCAAACCAATATTCAGTGTCGATCTAACCACCGCAATTATCAAAAATTGAAGGATGTTACCAAAAAATGCTTCATCACACAAGTAGAAGAAAGTATCCTTTTTCTAAAAGTTGATAAAGAGGTTAATGATTATAGCGATTTATCTAAAGCCACCTTCCAAACAAAAGAAGATGCATATCAAGCTTTAAAACGTCAATTAGATTATAATGAAGAAGGTATTATGATTGTGGAAAAAGACGATTCTATTCTAAATGTACTTTTAGGAAAAGATATTATTATTAAAGTACTTCGTAAAGGATTTGAACTAACTAAGGAAAAATTATTAGAAGAACTTGATGAAATTTTTAGTAATTAGGATTGAAAGTTAAGAATGTAAAATACAAAGAGAATCAGTAATTACCTTGAACGACATCCCTCAAAAAGCAGAGAGAAAAGATTATACACGATCAATTTTTTTAAATTTACTAATAACTGCTTTTATTATCATAACCTATGTATATTTTGGGGAGGTATTTGGGTCAATTTCTACAATTTTTATTCAAAGTCAAGAATTTATATTGAGATTTGGACCTACTCTTTTAATATTTACCTTTTTCTCAAGTTTAGCAGGTTCAATCCATGGTTTTATCGATGGATTCCTAGCAGAACTTCTTTATCAACTCGCATTTTACCATGATATTTATCTTGAGTGGACCTTTATTGTCGGTATATTAGGATTTTTAGTAGGATTATATAAGTATAAACCTGAGAGATTTGACGATAAAATTAAATTTATTTATACTTTTTTCGTTTTAGTAATTGCATCTCTCGTAATTACAGGTTTGATAATGATCATTCAAGTTTTAACCTCCACTGGAGATATAATTCCAAATATAATCATTTTCAATTATGGTGTTAAATTCTTTTTTCAAGCTTTAATATCATATGTCTTTTTAGTGCCTGTTTTAGCAATTCTATATGATAGAGTATTTTCAACTAGGGAAAAACATTTATATTACATATTTTTAACTCATCATCCGGAAAGTGCCAGTGATCATACTTTTTATCTTAAATTTGGAAGAACTAAAATTTTCTTTTGTTCTAGATGTTCGGGAGTAATTACAGGAGGATTATTTGCTTTATTCTTTACCCATATGTTAACGCAAATTTTTCAAACAGAATTGAGTAGCGAAATTGCTTTAATTCTGATCATTATATTACCATTACCAGGCTTAACTGATTGGGGGACTCAACGACTTCTGCTAAGGAAAAGCACGACTGCATCGCGATTGTTCACAGGATTCATTATTGGTAATGCACTTCATTTTATGTCATTAACTTATAAATATTATTTCTTTACTATAATAATATTGATAATATATTTTACTGCTTTTGGAATTTTACTTTATTTAGGCCACAAGAAAGAATTAAGATTATTCAGGATGAAGGAATACCCTTATATCTCTGAGGATGATGATGAAGATCAAGATTAAGGTAAATTTGTATAAGAGATTATAATATACGTTTTAAAGATATTTATGCAAAATATTATTTTTATACATGGTCTAGAAAGCTCCGGTAAGGGATTTAAGGGGAAATTACTAAAAAAAACATTTCCTGAAATTCTCACCCCTGATTTTAAAGCATTCAATCCAGAAATTCCAATGGATGAACTTTTGGATATCAGGATGAAGGAATTAAATCTCATTTTAGCAACTAAGAAATCCTGGATTATTATTGGTAGTAGTTATGGGGGATTGATGGCAACACTATATACTCTTCAAAATCCGGATAAAGTAGATCGATTGATTTTGTTAGCTCCATTTTTAACTTCCCAGAAACTTCAACAATTTTTCAATAGAGTAGTAGAAATCCCAGTAATAGTTTACCACGGGAGAAATGACAAGGTTATTTCTCACTTATCATCACGAGAAAGAGCAAAGCGTTTGTTTAACAATTTAGAATATAACCTAGTAGAAGACGATCACTCACTTCATAAAACAGTGCAAATTATTAATTGGGGAGAAATAATTCCAAGTTCTTAAAAATTCATTCCTTTTTATAAAGACTGGACCCCATATTTTTTAAAATCATTTGTAAACATGTAGACTATAGAATAAATTGAAATAAAAGGTGTTAAATTTAAATGGATTGGAGAGATATAGTAGATACCATATCATTATGGTATAATGAGTTTGTGGATTGGTATTTAGCACAACCGATTTATGGACAGATCCTGACTATTGTTGGAATTATAGCGATTTTAGCATTAATAATTGTGGTTCTATACTATATATTAAAAGGCATTGCATACTTGATATATTATTTATTAAAGGGAATTTATTTAATTCTTAAGGGAATAGGCCTAGGAGTATATAAGTTGTGTGAGGGTTTTTATTACTTAGTAGCAGGAAAACCTAGACCTGTAAAACAATCAGAAGGTGAAAATTCTGAAAATCAAAGTCAAGAGATTAGGTTAGATAGTAATTTTCTTTACTGTAGTGAATGTGGTAGAAGATTTTCAAAAAAAATGATCAACAACATCTATAATAGAGGAATTGCGTATTGTATTTTCTGCGGAATGGAGTTTAAGTTAATCGAAATTCACCAACCTGCTCTTCAACACTAAATCTATACTAAATTTCTAATCAAAAAAAATTAAAAGAAAACAACATTATTGGAAGGTAGATAGAAAGGATGGCAGAGAAAATATATATTTGTAGAGAATGTGGGTATGCATTCCCTAGTCAACTTACAAGTTTAATAAAACAAAAAATTCAAGTATACTGTGAAAGATGTGGTTCTCCTTTTATCCTTGAAGGTGTAAGTTTTAAGCCTGCACCAACACCGATAAGAAAGCATCTTCCCTCAATAGCTATAACTAAGAAAAAATCATCTGGTTTAGGCAGATTTATTAAATTCTTAAATAATGTTTCATTTATTCCAATCTTAATTTTTACGATCGTATCATTCGCATTAATTTCTGAGATAGCGTTTAATTGGGAAAATTGGTTTTTTATTCTAGGGACTCGATTTCTCCAAGGCTTAATTGGATTGTTTCTTTTAATATATGATAGATCAATTATTGCTCCAAAAGTAAGACAAAATAGATATAATGAAATATTTTTAGAATCAATTTTATGGGGACTCTTAGGATGCGTTCATTATGGAATTGGAGTTATAATTCTACTTAAAGGTGTTTTCATCTTTATTTATGTTATTACTAACGGTGAGAATAGGGATTTAAAAGCCTACGATTATGGTTTATTAGCAAAAGATTCATTTAATGAGATATCTAATAAAGCAGGATTTTTGACAATTCTTATTGGCATCTATATTGCTTTTTCAAATAAAATTTATATTCCTAAAGCAGATTCAATGGTGTTTAGGTTTTTCAATTATCTCAATGTTCCTTTGATTGTCTTCCTCTTTCTTGGATTATTAATTACTTCTATTATCGCTTTATTAATTGATAAAAGATCAAAAAATGAAATCAGAATAAAAAATAAATTCGAAACCAAATATACTATCAAAATTATTATAATTGGTATTGTAGGTACAGTTTTCTATGCTGCAGGCATCTTTATCTTATTAAAAGGGATTCTATTATTTTTCCTTTCTTTTGGTAAACCTTCAGAAGTAAGACAAGTTCCTTTCGCAGAAGAAAAACCTGTATATCCAATTCAAGAACAAGAGAAAGTTGAGCTTGAAGAGAAAAAAGAAGTAGCTGAAGAACCGATTCCAGAACCAGAATATAAAGAACATGTTATTGAACCAGAACATAAAGAACCTGTTATTGAACCAGAACATAAAGAACCTATTATTGAACCAGAACAAAAAGAACCCATTATTGAAGCAGAACCACTCGAACAAGAGAGAGCAATTAAACAGGAAAAGGATGTAGAGAAGGAGTTTGAGAAAAGTGAAGAGGAAGAAGCGACAACCATTAAAATGGACAAAGAACAAGTCGAAGAGGCATATGAGTTAAAACTCCATGATTCTCTTCTTCCTGTAAAAGATGAGAAAGATAAGAAATTAGTAAAACAATATTTCTCTAAAATCTTTGCAGTACTTTCAAAAGATTTAAGAAAGGAAATTAAAAAATTGAAAATCTCTAAAAAGGAGAAAAAGGAATTGCTTCAAGAACTAGCTTTCTTGACCAAAGAAGAACAGGCTAAGTATGTGGAAAGTTTAGCTGAACTTTATAAAGAAATACCAAAAAAGTTAATAGAGAGAATTCGAAAGCTTCCAAATGTTCGTCCCGAGCATTATAATAAGATAGTTGAACAATTAAAATATATGGACGCCCTCGAGCGCATTAATTTTGTACAATTTTTAGAGGAAAACGCCTAAATATGTCATTAGAAAAAAGGAGAGAAGTTAAAAAGCCAAAAGAAAAAAAAAATTTAGAGGATAGTGAATTTAGGCGTTTGGATTTTACTCCTTTAGAACTTGTTGAAGAAATAGAAGAAGAAGAACCGAAATTAGAAGATATAGTCGAAGAATTAACTGAAATAGAGAGAGATGTTTTAGAAATTGCGGAGGGTATTTTAAAATTAAAGCGATATGATGCAGAATTTGAAATTGAGTCTGAAAGCAAAATACAAAAATATCCAATAGTAGAGAAGTTATATGCTAAGTGTATTGGGAAACTCTCTTATAGCAAGGGTTATAGTAAAGAGGAAATTTTCTTAGCAATACGAAGTTTAGAAGAAAAAAGTTGGATAGTGACAAATGAAAGGCGTACAAAATTAGAAATACTCACTAATGAGAAACTCGTATCTATATTAAAATTCATAGAAAATAATCCAGGTATCCACGCTAGAGATGAAAAAGTTGAGGAAGAGTTAAATATTACCAGAACTCCTTTTTTAAAACATCTAATAACACTAGAACGATTCGATCTCATAAGATCGAAAAAAATTGGAAAAACTCTTCATTATTTTTTGGCAGATATCCCTGAGGATTATGACAATTATAAGATTATATTTCTAAATCCATTAATTCCAAAAATTTTGGTTGAGATCTTTAAAGAAGAAACTATTACAATTTCTAAAATTGGTGAAATTCTTGAAATTTATCCCGGTACAATTTTATATCATGTTAATAAACTAAAGGAGCTAAATTTAGTAAGATCTGAAAAAAATCGAGAGGGAAAAAAAATCTTCTTGGTAAATTTCGAATTATTAAAGAAATTCAACGAATTTTTTGATGAACCAGATTTTAGTGAACTACTTAGAGGAATTTAATTTACTTCATAATATTTCATTTACTTTTGGTAAGCTCCTAATTAAGATATTTATTGAAGTATCAATACCACTTTCCATATTAGGATTTATTTCTTTAGAATGCAATAAATCATATTTTAAATCCCCTGGTAAATCAGTTACAGAGAGAATTGATGCGGTTTTCAAATTATATAACTTTCCTAATAAAAATAATATTGAAGACTCCATATCTATACCTTGAATATTTATAGTTTCTAACGCTCTAATGAAATCTAAGGATTCACAGAATAGAGCATCAGTTGTCCATAAATTAGTTAAATTTTTAACTTTGGTTGGAAAAAATTTTTTTCCTTCTTCTAATAATATGTCTTTTAAATAGATGTTTGGCTGTGAAATGAAAATGGTATTGTTTCCAGTTAATAAGTTTTGAAACCTTGCAAGAGGATTTGAGATCGATTCTAAGTCATTTGCTAGGGAAGGATGTTCTCTAATGTACTGTGGACTTGTTCCATCATCACAATAAGCTCTATCTGGAATTAAGATATCTCCGATATTAATTCCAATTCCCCCACATACATCTATTCTTATTATAGTTTTAGTCTTACATCTTTTCAAACATTCTACTGCTATTGCAGCATTAGGTGCTCCAATTAGGGAACGAATAACACTAACTTTTACACCATTTAATTCCCCGTTATATACCCTTCCATATTTTCTCTTTTTTTCCAATTTTTGAAGGAGTTTTTGCATTACCATCTTTAATGCTGGGAGAATTACAATTTCATTAATATTTGAAGGACTTGTCTCTAAAATCATTCTGACGATTTTTTCATCAACTGAAATAAATTTCAGTCCAAAGTTTAGTAATTCACTTTTAATCCTATTTAACATCTTGAACCATTTTTAAGTTTATTTTACTAAATTAAATGAGGACTTTTAATTATAATTTAAAAGTAGGACAGTAATTATCCATGTACTTATAATTTTTAAGAATTATTATTTAATATTAATAAAATACTCTTATTTATATAAACTAGTGAGAATCTTGAGTAAAAAGTGGTTCCTTAATGAATAACAAGTTTATCATTGATAACAGAATTACCAATGAATTTGTTGAGTCTTATACTAAAACAACTTATAGAATTGTAGGAGAAAATAAGCATTCTTCTATTAAGCCTTGCCACTGGTTAGAACAGAGATTAATGACTGGGAGAAATAACCGAAATTGTTATAAAGGTGTTTTTGGAGTAGAAAGCCATAGGTGTTTGCAGAATACACCTTCTCTACCATTCTGTAATCATCAATGTGTCTTTTGTTGGAGAGATATTGAAATTGGAAGCCTAGGAAGTGAATTTATTGTTGAACCAGATGAACCTAAAGAAATCATTAATGAAATGATTCGACATCAGCAAGATATCATCCAAAATCATTTAAATTTAAGGAGGTACCTTGATAATTATGAAATAATGATTGATATCCTTTACTACATGCTTTTAGATAGGAATAACGCACAAACTGTTAATTCTTTAATAAATAAGATACATGTTTCAAAAAATAAAATTGAAAGGGCAGTGAACCTCTTAAAAAATCAGAATTTCATAAAACCAAAAAACCATATGCTTAGTAATTTTGAACTAGATAACGATATTCAATGTTGTATTAACTCAAGAGAGGAAATTGAAATCTTAATTAACAGAGCTTTAACAACTCCAGATGAGATAATGCAAGCTCACAGCGAAGCTATGAATCCAAATCATGCTGCAATTTCACTTGATGGAGAACCCCTATTATATCCAAAAATTTCTGAACTAGTTCAAGAATTCAAAAATCGAGGAATGACGACATTTATCGTCTCAAATGGAACTCTACCAGAAAGAATTGAATGTCTGGATCCTTTACCAAGTCAGTTGTATATTACTCTTCCAGCTCCAAATGAGCAAATTTACAAAAAGATATGCCGACCAATGATTAAAAATGGTTGGGAGAAACTAAACCAAAGTCTAGGACTAATTGATTCATTGTCCTGCCGGACTTTAGTAAGATTAACAGCTATAAAAAATTTAAATATTAACAATGAAAACATTAACGATTATGCAAAAATTGTAGAGAAGGCAAATCCTAATTTCTTTGAGATAAAAGGATTCACACTGCAAGCTAAAGCCTTACTAATAAAGGAACGGTTAAAAAGTGATAAGCCTGTGCAGTATTATTTTCCAGAATATGAATATTTAGAAGATCTTGCTCTTAAATTTCAGAAATTAAGCGGTTATCCTTTGATCTATAAAAATAAGGCTAGCAGAGATTTTCTATTTGCGGTAAATTGGGATAAGGATAAGAATCCGAAAATTACTAGTCTATAAAATATAATCACAGTAAAATCTTCACCTTTTAATATTTATAGCTCGCTTAAAATCAAAAAATTCATATTGATCCCATTCTTTTCCCTCCTAAGATGGATGTTGTATGTCTTGATTTAGAAGGAGTTTTTACTCCCGAAATATGGGAGGCTGTAGCTGCAAGTACTGGTATTGAAAAACTTAAATTAACTACTAGAGACATCTCCGATTATGACCTTTTAATGAGGCAGAGATTAGAAATTCTCAGAGAAAACAATATTTCATTAAAAGAAATTCAAAAAACAATTTCAGGAATGGATCTTTTACCAGGAGCCCAAAAGTTTTCTGAATGGCTTAAATCAAATGTTCAAGCAATAATCGTGACTGACAGTTTTATTGAGTTTATACGTCCCTTAGGAAAAAAGCTCAGTTATTCCATGATTTTTTGTCATAACCTAGAAATCGATAAAAGTGGGATGATTGTTAACTATAACTTAAGAATTAAAAACATGAAAGCGAAAACTGTAACCGCCTTTAAAGATATGAATTATAATATACTTGCAATAGGAGATTCTTATAATGATATAGGAATGCTAAGTAAAGCCGATAATGGGATATTGTTTAGACCGCCAGAAAATGTGGTGAAAGAATTCCCACAATTTCCAGTCTGTACGAAATACTCTGAGTTAAAACAGATTATTTCAAACCATTTGGGTATTAAATAAATTAAAATCTTATTTTAAATGATTTTGAATGAAAAGTTTTAATTCCTTTAGATTTATTTTTTTTAAAGCGGAAAATTCTAAATAAGGTATTTCAGAATCATCTTTACTATTGAATTGATTTAAATTAACAATATTGAATCCGTAATTCTTACTTGTCTCCAAAAATAAAGTAATTATCCTTTTTCTATCGATATTAGAGATCTTATCAACCTTATTTAAGACAATTAAAATAGGTATGCTAAACTCCTTTAAAAACTCGATTAATTCAAAACTTAATGGAATTGTCCTATTCTGCTGAAGGAAATACTTATTGATTTCATCATCTATTCTTAAAATGTTTATTACTACTAAGCCTAAAAAATAATCTTGAAAGTGTTTTTCAATATGAACAACTATTTGCTTTTTTATATGTTCCCCTCTTCGTCGACTAGAATGTGTTGTGTAACCAAATCCCGGAAGATCAATTATTTTATATGATAAGCTAGGTTGAGTTGTAGATTTTATCAGTAAGGTACTACCGGGGGATTTACCAACTTTTCCCTTAAATTTCTTTGGATTGGGTAAGAGTAATTTTGTAATCGAACTTTTTCCTACGTTTGAGTTTCCAATAATTAATAAGGAGGGTTTTTCCTTCATTATCATTTAATTTATAGGATTTTCATATATCAAAAAAATTTTCTTTCAGAAAGTCCTTATACATTTTTTTCTTTTCTTGCTCTTTTATAATCGGTCTTGTACTTATAGGTTCACCTGATATCTCTAACATTTCTTTTAAGCTGTCAATGTTAATATTAATTTTAAACTTCCCATCCCTTAGGAATCTTACTACTTGTTTCGTATTCAAATGTAATCTTAAGAGGTACCCCAATCCAAAGTAAAATTGGTTTTCTGGAATCGGATCAATTGGAGATTTGCTTGTAACATCTTTTAAAACGTCATATAATAATGCTTTTGATGCAATATGGTCTTCTATATTAAAAGCAAGATAATAGAGGGCATGGTACCAAATCTTATCGCGTTTCTTTTTGATATATTCAAGGAATTTTTCAGCCGTTATAACCTCTTCTTCAACATCTTTTCGTTTTAAAAGCTCCTTTTTAATTCTTTCCTCCAGTTCTATTGAGACTTCCTGGGTTTTTTGAACTTCCTGTTCTCCTTCGGATACGCTCTCCATCTCTTCATGTTTAACAGATTCAATTGCTTCTTGCATATCTCTTAATTCATCAAGATCGATCTCATCCAAGTCTGAAAAATCTGAAATCATGTCTTCTCTTATATCTTTCTCAATCTTTAGTTCAGTTTCGCTTTCAGTATGTCCTAAGGAGGATTCAGTAATTTCATCTGTATCCAAAGATAATTCCTCTCCTTCTTTAACTTGGGCAATTGCATCTTGTATTTCTTGAAGCTCCTCTATGTCTAATTCTTCTAAGTCTGAGAAATCGGTTTCAAGCATCTGAATTTCCGCCATATAGTTTTTCAAATCGTTTTCTTCTGCTTCATCTTCTTCTGTTATTTGCTCGTCGTTTTTTTCTTCTTGATCTTCGTTCATTTTCAAATAAAGGAAATTATAAAGTAAAATTTTTGATACTCTTTAATTAAAATATTACTAATCGTATAATTAAAATTGTTCTAAATATTAATAGACCTTAATATGGAAAAATTAAACTTGGAAAAATACAAAGGGATCGTTTGGGATCTTGATGGTACTATCTATGACATATCTGAAGCAATAAGAAAAGCTGTTGATGATTCCGTCGAAAAATATGAAATGAAGGTTAATACAGATGATGTAATGGAAGAAATCGCTCATTTAATTGAAGAGATCCAAAATTATCCCGTTCCCAAGATAGTTCTCAATTCTTATGATCTCTTAAAGGTAGAATTTTTAACAGGAATCAGTTTTTTCAAGAAATTACGTATAGCAATATTCCTATTTAATCAATTCAATAAATATAAAGAAGATGAATCTACAATTTTTGAAGGTGTAGATAAATTATTATCTAAAATGTATAAGAAAAAGCTAAGAATGGCAATTTTAACTAATAATAAGAGTCAATACGCAGAAGAAGTTCTAGAAAAGTTTAACCTTACAAAATACTTTGATACTATCATAGGATTTAATGATGTTTCTGAAGTAAAACCAAGTCCAGAAGGAATTCAGTTGATTCTCAAAAAATGGAAAATAAAACCATCTGAAGCTATCTTCATTGGAGATATGTCCACGGATGTTGATGCTGGTAAAGCAGCAAGCGTGAAAATGGTGTGTGTGGCATCTGGTTTGGCACAAAAAACGACTTTGCAGGCACACCGCCCAGACATTTTAGTAGATACTACTGAAGAATTGATTAACCTCTTTGACATCTAAATTTTTTGGGCAAATCATCAATTCTTCTTAAAGCCATCTATTTGAATAAGTTTAAAATACCTCATTTTTACTATTTAAAAAGGTGAATTGAATAGATGAGTGTTGATGATAAAGGATTTGGTTTCAAAATAACTATCATTGGAGATCCTGCTGTAGGGAAAACCTCGTTAATAAAAAAATATACTCAAGGTTCATTTCAAAAAGATTATATCTCAACCCTAGGGACTCAATTTTCAAAATATGAGGAGTTAATTGAGGGAGAAAAAGTCGAATTGTTTTTATGGGATATTGCAGGTCAAGATTCATTCGAAGCATTACGCCAACGTTTCTATACTGGAAGTAGTGGAGCTATTATCGTTTTCTCTCATAGTTCTGAAGAATCTGCAAGTTTCAATAATGTTGGTAAATGGCTTGAAGATCTTAAGAAACATTGTGGGAGTATACCAATAATTTTGTTTGGTAATAAGGTAGATCTAGTCGATGAGGGAGAACTTTCCTCGAATCAAACTATTCCAACTTCAGATTTTAATATAGAGAACTATGCAAAACAAAATAATTTTATAGCTTATTACAAGACAAGTGCGATCTCTGGACAAGGTGTGACTGATGCTTTTAGAGCACTTGTGAAAAGATTATATGAGATTGCAAAGATGAGTAGTTTTCCTTAATTGAGCTAGCCCATTTATGCTTTTATATCAAAAAGTGCTTTAACAATCTAAATTATAAGATTAATAAAAGATATATTAAAAAAATTATGTACGTTTGTATATAAAACGTTCCCAACTCTTTTTGTTTGGGAGCTCTAAAGGCATACTTTTTCGCTTTCTTATTTCCATTATGAGATCTTCCTCTAAAGAACTTGGAACTCTTTCAAATCCCAAAAACTCATAACCGAAAAATGCCCTACCTTGAGTTGATCCTCTAATTTCGTCAGCAATTCCTATTGTTTCGGCAGCAGGAATTTGTCCTTGGATTCTTACGTATTCACCTTCAGGAATAACGTTAGTTATTCGTCCTCTTCGTTTTGTTATAACCGCAGTTACCCCCCCTTCTGTTCCTTGGGGCGTTTTAATGTCAATTCTTTGAATAGGTTCAAAAAGGTGTGGCTCCGCTTCCAACATAGCTAAAGAAAAAGCAGAAAACGCCATTCCAGCTATTTGTCCGTATTGTGTATGTCGTGGGTCTTCATGAATTGTCATATCTAAGAATACTACTTTAATCCCTGTAGCAGGTTCTTTAGCAATAATACAATTTCCAATCCAATCCCGAAATGCTGCAGACAAATAAGATTTCACTCGATCGAATCGTTGTAAACCAGTTGTACCATTCACTAATAGACTTCCCTGATATACGTCAACAATACGCCTTGCTTCCTTTGCATCCCATCCAGCTTCTTCTCTAAGTATTTGAGCTCTATCTTTTTCATTTTGTAAATCATTTACCTTTCCTGACTCGATTAACTTTTCAGTTGTCTCATCTAAGGGTTCTATGTACAATAATATACGATTATGTGTATTTGCAGATTTGGTGTAATACTCTGGACTCTTCTTAGTAATTTTTTCTCTATAAACAATAATAGGTTCTCCTATGTTAATTTCAACTTGATTATGAATTCGTTTCGTGAGGATTTCGATTTGGAGCGGATCAATGCCACTAAGAATAAATTCACCAGATTCATCATCTCTCCTGTATTCAGCTGTTGGGTCAGCCTTAAGCCATTTACTAACCACTTCATCTAATTTATCGATTTCATGGGGATCCTTAGGTTTAATACTTCTCGAGACCACTGCCTCACAAGCATATTGAATTTTTTCGAATGTTGGAATCCTTTTCCTCTCTTCTTTATCCTTGGGGATGTCGTTTGCTGCCATAAAAGTTTCTCCGGAGGGACATATAAAGCCATATAACGCAAAAAGATTTCCTGCAGGGATCTTGGGAATATCTAAAATATCCGTTATTTCCATGACTCCCAGTCTCTTTACCCTATTGGTAGAATCACTATTTACTAGATAAATTGAATCAGATTGATCAAAAGTGCCACTAAATACTCTTCCGATTAAGGTAGCTTGATAGTTTCTTTTGGGATCTAAAAAGATTTTCGTTATCATTCCGTAAAGTGGTCCTTTTGGGTCACTCTTCTGTAATGATTGACCTAATTCTGAATTTAGATTAGCACCCCAAATATGGGGTATTCTATATTTGGCAGCGCTAATAGGATCGGGAAGATGATCTACAATCATTCTCAACATTGGTTCATCTAATGGAAGATTATCTCTTAGCCATTGTATATCTCCCTCGTTATATTTTTCGAAAACATCTTGAGGTTTCATATCTTTTTCGAGTAAAATTTCATAAGTGAAGCCCCATCCATGTTTAGCGGAGCCCACTGCTACGGAATTCTTCGCAAAATCAATACTCCAATCACTACCCTCTGGTCTAACTTTTTTAATTAAATCATTTACTTCTCGGGTAATTTTATCAATTTTAGCAAATGTCTCTTGTGGACTTAATTTGAGCTCACTTATAAGTCGGTCAACTTTGTTTATGAATAAAACAGGTTTACAGAATTCTTCTCCAACTGATAAACGAATATTTGTCTCTGTTTGAGTCATTACACCTTCAAGAGCATCAACTAAGATGATAGCACCATCACTACCCCTTAAAGCGCGAGATACTTCCCCTGTAAAACTGATATGCCCTGGTGTATCGTTCAATTGAATGATATAAGGTTCGGGATCATCAGGTTTTCGAGGGTCGTTGAACGCTAGTAAGACTACACTCGTGAAGATCGTTATTCCGCGTTCCTGCTCCTCATCTTTCAGTAGAATAAGTAAATCTTAATCTAAATCTGAATCTGTCATTTGGAGCTGACCCGCATCTTCTGGTCGCATAAGTCCCGCACGCCTTAAAAGATAGTCGGTAGCTGTCGTTTTACCATGATCGATGTGAGCGGTTATTGAAAATATTCTTTTCTTTTCATATGAACCAGAAGTGACCAATTTGGCAATTTCCTCTGGATTTTTAACTTTAACCATGTTTTTTCACGTTGATTTAATTTTCACAGTTATAATTACTACTATAATTGAAGATGAAAGTATACGAAATCATAAAAATTTTATGAATTTACGCTATAAGTTGTAATTTTTGAAGTTTTTAATTTTACAGAGGGGAATTTCTTTAGATTAACTTCTTCCATAAAATTCTAAAGATAAAAGGGTAAGACCATATTTACAAGAACTGTTAACGCCTTTTTTCCTGAAGCAGATATCGTATTTCTTGAACTAGAAACATTCTGAACTTGGAAGTTGTTTGGGATTTTGGTTACAATAGATTGAAGTAGGAACTCGAGAAAAGATATAAATTCTCTTTTAGTTTCCACATATAGAAATCCATTCTTCTCAAAATAATTTGGGTTCTTTTTCTTAAAATTCTTGACATGAGATTTTTCAGAAAGCGGAGGTCCTCTGCGAACAAATATAGGTGAAAGATTTGGATTTTCACAATAAAATGCGATATTATATTCATCATTATTTTCTTCAAAATATACTTCAAAGATAATTTTACCAAACCGGTCTGTATTAGAGAATTCTTTTTCTCCATTAAGGACTATACTTTCCCCAATAGAATGTAATTTATCTCTATTTATCGTATAATGAATCTCTTTTTTATGGTTTTTTAACTCTACAACAAAAGTTTTAGAAAGTAGTGGCTCATTTAAATTAGATAAATTAAATTCTGGGATTGGTAATACTTCAAAAAATTCTCTTTTGGGATTTTTAAGAAATTTTTCTATTCTGTGATTACTGTATTTATATGCCCTTTCTGATATTGCTGATCCTACATTTCGATTTTTATCTATAGGATCTACGATTATTAAATAATCATTCTGAAAATGGACGATTTCTTCAAGAATTTCCGGATCTCTATTATAGAAATCTAAGGGTTGTGAAGGGAGCTTTTTAAAATTTTCAAAAAGATTCTGAATATTACCAAAATAATATATTAATAATTCAGCACTATATCCTATAAATCCGACCTTACCTACGGAGCTTTTGTCCCCATAACAATGATTAGCTTTGAAGAATTGTTTTAAAAGACGAGCATCATTTTTCTGATCTACTGAAAGATTATCTCTTATGAAACGACCGTGCCAAGGAGAGCGGTCAACAGCAGTTATAGGCCCTTGTTCTTTAATGACTTTTAGGTCTAAATCGAAATAGAGAACAATATCTATTTTAATTTCTAACTTTTCAAGACGATAACTTACAGTTACATATGGATGTTCTGCGTACAAAAGACGGGGGTTATGAAATTCTTTCAAACTCAAACTTGGAATAATCCACTTAGTGCATAATTTCAAGAAATCTTTTTTAGATTCTTTTTTTAGCTTATTCTTACTTAAGCCCTTGTATTTTAATTCATATTCTTTATAATCTAATCCAATAAAAAGATCGATGTCAAAATCATTTTTAACTTGTGTTTGTTTAATACCTGTTGAGCCCTGTGGCTCAATTTTCGTGTAGTTAATATCTAGCTCATCCGCTTTTCTCTTTATTAGATTTTTAAGATTTTCAGTTATCTTGCTAATTAAGGCCATCTCATGAGCAGTAGGCACAATGATGTTTAAAATTTCAGTAAAAACTTCATTTATCGAAGCCATTTGAAGCCAATTGATTGATAGTTGTTTGAATTTTAAGAAGCTAATTAAATATTTTATTAATATTATCTAAACATTTCACATACCCCACCATGGATTCTCATGAGCTCTTTTTAATTTAATAAACTCTCTTAAAGCTTCCTTTTGATCTGAAGTCAACTCATCGAGAAATTTTCCCATTAATTGCCTCACATGAGACTCAGGTACATTAACATAAAATATTTCTTCCTTTCCGATCTCTCTGCCGATTTCAATACCTCGAATCGAAATAGCTACTTCAGAGTCTTTTCCTGCTTTTTCTACCGATTGTCCTTTATCTTGAATTTGATGGATTCTTCTAACTCGTTTCCCTTCTTGAGTAATTAAAGGAACCTTAGGATAAAGTGTCCCTGATTCAACTTTTACCCCAAAAACAGCGGGATTAGAATTTCTAAATATATATTCTGGAAGCATAATTATTTTAGCTGGCAAAATTAATTCACTTAATCCTTTAGCGGTATCTTCTGCTTTTCTTATGTTGGCATATTCAAGATAATCTTCTAGTAATCGATAGATGACATTATTAGTAAAAATTCGAATATTATCAATAATTGCTTGTTCATTAGCTTCAGGTAAAATTGCAACATTAAAACCTAAAACCGTCGCGGAGTATGGATCAAACGTTTTTACTATGTTTGCATTAATGACATCTTCTTTTTTTATTGGACCAACATCAGCAATACTAATTTTCACATCACTTTTAGTAAAGTGATTTTCCAAGGCTTCAAGAGAACCTAAGGTATCCGCTTTTAGTACCACTCCCGCTTTCTCTGTTTTTATCCTAATACTTTCTACTTCTGATTCTATTTCATTATATACATTATCTTCTTCAGAAGGGTCTCCAATTCCTCTAAATGGAGATCCTGCTACCACATCATCTATGTTTGGTGATAAAATCTTAATTCCTGCAGCTGCAGAGACTGAATTAACAGAATCAAACTTTTGTCGTGGATCTCTGATTTCATCTAATGGTTTTGGAGTTAATAACGCCCTAACTTTGGATTTAATAGGATGTTCTAAACCTCCAACTATGAATTCATCACCTTTGTTAATTATACCATCGTATATTAAAACATCCATAGTTTTTCCTTGACCTTTTTCTTTCTTAACTTCTAAGACAACTCCACGAGCAGGTCCAATTGAAAATTTAAGATTTGTTGTCAGATATTGTTGAACCAATCCCATTAAAATGAGCAATAATGTTGAAATTCCTTCACCAGTTTTCCCACTTGTAGGTACAATAGCAATTTTTTTGGTAAAATCCTTAATTTTATCATATCTATCAATACCTTTGTATCCTTCTTCTAAAAAATTACCCACAATATTCAGAATTTTCTCATCTAAAAAATCTCTTACATGCGGTTTTTGGGCATTATAGGAATCTAGAAAATCCGCATCTTTTTTGGATTTCCATCCACTTATTCTATCAATTTTATTCGCTGCTATAATGAACGGTGTTTTTCTTTCACGTAAAATTCTTACTGATTCCCAAGTTATTGGCATTGTGCCCGCAGTAACATCTATCACTAGAATAGCTATATCAGCAACAGCACCTCCCCTTTTTCTTAAGTTCAAAAAAGCAGCATGACCAGGTGTATCTACAACCAAAATTCCCGGAAGTTTAAGTTTTTTTTCAGCAAACTCTTGCTTTGATTTTCCTAAAAATTCTTTTATATCTTCAGTAGGGAAATATGAAGCACCAATATGTTGAGTAATACCTGCAGCTTCTCTTTGTTGCACAACTGTTCCTCTAATATAGTCTAAAATTGTAGTTTTTCCATGATCGATATGTCCTAAAATACAGACTATTGGAGCTCTAATTATCTTTTCTTCAGCTTCAGTCATAAAAGACCACGAATCTCGAATAATTCCTAAAAACTAAAAAAATATTTACTAATTATTATAAAAATATCAATAATAAGTTTAGAATGTTATCCTAAATTTTAAGTTTAAAAAAAGGATATATCTTTTGAAATTAACCTCATTCTATCTTTTTAAGTATAAAACATGCTGATAATCTTTAAATCCATGTTTTTTCCAAAAAGAATAGCCGATTTCATTTCTCACAGAGACACGTAATTCAATTCTATCTACCCCATGAGATTTAAACCATTCAAACATTTTAAAGAGCAGTTTTTCTCCGAAACCCCTCCTTCTATGAGTTTCTTTTACGGCTAAATCATTAATTAACCCATAAATTTCCCGTTTAAAGACTGGAGGGTAAAATTGTATAAGAGATATTGAATATCCCACAACATCATCTTTGTCTAAAGCTACTAAAACATGGGCGTTATTTGACTTAATTAATTCCCTAATATATATTTCAAAATTTAGATGCCCATTTTCCCTTCTGGTAAACAATGAATCTAAATTTTTATGATAATCCATAAATTCTTTCCATACTTCCAAGATCCCTGGTAGATGGGATTCCTCTGCTAAGATTATTTGTATTTAAAACACCTTAAGTTGTAAAGAATTATTTATTATTTAGATATTTATTTAAAAATCGTGAAGTATGAGAATGATTATCTTTAACAATTTCTTCGGGAGTTCCTTCAACTACGATATTACCTCCTTCTTCTCCACCTTCAGGACCAAGATCAATGATATAATCTACAGATTTTATTATATCCATATTGTGCTCAATAATAATAACCGTATTCCCTTTATCAACCAGTCTTTGAAGGACTTTTAATAAAAATTTGATATCATACATATGCAATCCTGTTGTAGGTTCATCTAAAATATATAAAGTGTTTCCTGTGCTGGTCTTTCTTAGTTCCCGAGCAATTTTTAATCTTTGAGATTCACCTCCGCTTAAAGTAGTAGATGATTGTCCTAGTTCTAAGTATCCTAATCCCACATCAACAACAGTTTGTAATGTTCTTTTCAAATTAGGAAAACTATCAAAAAATTTAAGAGCTTGATTAAATGTCATTTCCAACACTTCTGAAATGTTCTTCTCCCGATATTTTATTTCAAGGGTTTCTGCGTTATATCGCTTTCCTTTGCATAAATCACATCTAATATATACATCAGGTAAAAAATACATTTCTTTTAGGATATATCCAGTACCCTTACATTTTTTGCAATGGCCAGCTTTCGTATTAAAACTAAATCTACCTTTCTTGTATCCTCGTTCTTTAGATTCTGGTAATTGCGCAAAAATCTCTCTAATGTAATCTAAAGCTTTTGTATATGTAGAAGGCACAGATCTTGGAGTTCTACCTATCGGAGATTGATCTATATTAATAATTTTATCGATCGATTCATAACCGTTTATAGCATCGAAATCTCCTTCCCTGACTTTGGAACTTCGGGTATTTATAAGGTTATGTAGTCCTTTATAGAGACAATCTATAATTAAACTAGTTTTTCCAGCTCCTGAAACGCCAGTTACGCATGTAAATAACCCAAGAGGTATTTTAACACTAATATTCTTTAAATTATTTTCTCTTGCGCCTTCAATTTGTAAAAATTCATTTGGCAATTTACGTCGAGTTTTAGGAATTTCAATCTTTTCCTTTCCCGATAGATATTTACCAGTTAAAGTATTTGATTTGAGAATCGTTTCAAGAGATCCTTGAGCCACAATTTCTCCTCCACTCTCTCCCGCTAATGGTCCTAAATCAATAATATGATCAGCATTCTGCATGATAGCATCGTCATGTTCAACAACGATGACAGTATTACCTAAATCTCTTAACTTTTTCAGCATTTTTATTAAGCGATTCATATCCCTTTGATGTAAACCAACACTGGGCTCATCTAGGACATACAATACCCCCACTAAACTAGATCCTAATTGAGTGGCTAATCTAATTCTTTCTGCCTCTCCAACTGACAAGGTATGGGAACGTCGAGATAATGAGATATAATCTAATCCGACGTTTTCTAGAAAGGATAATCTATCCTTAATTTCTTTCAAAATTTCTTTAGCGATTGTTTTTTCAGTTTCAGTTAATCTTAATGATTTGATAAAAGAATTTGAATCTTTTACTGATAAATCTGTTAATTGTGCAATATTTAAACCATTAATAGTTACTGCTAAACTTTCTGGTCTTAATCTTTTTCCTTTACATTGAGGACATGGAATCTGATTCATAAAACTTTCATATATTTCCCGAGCCCATTCAGATCGCGTTTCCATATATCTTCTATGTAATATAGGGATTATACCCTCAAAAGGTCTTACAACGTCCCAAGAGGATTTAAATTCACCGTTTTGATTTCTATAATCATCTCCATTGCTTTCAAAGTGAAAATTTATTGCTTCATCTTCAGAACCGAATAATGTTTTGTTTAATTTCTCAGGATCTATATCTTTTATAGGTGTTTTATTAGCACTATACCCATAATATTTCGCTACTTGAACGATAGTTTGCCAAGAGTAGCCATTTTCAGAACCAAATCCGGGAATGTCTCTGATTGGTGTGTCCCTAAGTGGTACTGTTAAATCATTACTTAAAATTAGACTGTAATCAAATTCCATGACTGTTCCTAAACCACTACAATACTTACAACTTCCATGAGGTATATTAAAAGAAAACATTTTATGGTCTAATTGTGGGAATGATATTCCACAATCAATGCAGGCAAGATGTTCTGAATATGTTTGTTCTCCTTCATCAATAATTTCAACATTGACTAACCCCTCTGCTAAATCTAAAGCATTTTCTATTGAATCTGCTAGCCTAGTTTTTATATCTTTTTTCATTACTAATCTATCGATAATTACATTGATATGGTGTTTCACATTTTTTTTCATAGTAATTTCTTCATCTAAAGTATACTGAATCCCATCTACTTCTACTCTGACGTATCCCTGCTTTTTTAATTCTTGCAAGAGATCTTTATATTCTCCCTTCCGATCTCGAATAACTGGCGCCTTAATTATGAATTTCTGATTTTCTTTGATTGAATCTAATAGTAGTTGTATTATTTGCTGAGGCGTTTGGGGTTTGATTTCTTTTCCGCAATTAGGACAATGAGGAATCCCAATATTAGCAAAAAGAAGTCGATAATAATCATAAATCTCAGTTACAGTTCCAACTGTACTTCTTGGATTTTTAGAAAGTGGTTTTTGTTCAATTGCGATTGCAGGTGATAATCCTTCAATTGAATCAACATCTGGTTTATCCATCTCCCCTAAGAATTGTCTTGCATAACTTGATAATGATTCCAGAAATCTTCGTTGCCCTTCTGCATACAGAGTATCCATTGCTAAAGATGATTTCCCGCTTCCACTAATTCCTGTAATTATAACGAGTCTATTCCTTGGAATTAGAACATCTATGTTTTTTAGATTATTCTGTCTAGCTCCTTTAATGACTATATTTTCATTCATGTGTTAATATATTTTTTAATTCTGGAAATCAAAAAAATTTTTCTACAATATTTTAAAACTTTATACTGGTATTAACAATTTAAAAAAATATAGAGAATCGGGGTATACAATTTATGAATTATTAACATCTAATTCATAGTTTTCCTATTTTTTTATACAACTTAGAAGAAAGAATCCCTTTTTTTTATACCTTTATTGGTTTTGAATATTAATGGTATTCCCCCGCTCGGCTAAAAGAATTATCTTGTACTCTGGATAAAAGATTTTTCATTGCTACGTTCTTTTTCCCATTTTTTTCGCTCGGAACGTAGTTTAAATATGTCGACATCTTTAAAAATCAAACTTTCTTCTCCTTGAGGAATTTTTCTTTCAATACGTTCCTTTTCTGGAGTAAAAATGAGCGAATTACCAAATTCAGCGACATTAGCAAAAAAACAATAAGCAAAGATAGATCTCCTTGCATCAAAATGAGCTGCTTCAAAATCAGCGGTTACAGGCGTAAATGCCGGATTCAAAATTATATCTATAGGTGGCTCGAAATTCTTAAATTCCACACGCAAGTCCATGTCAAGAAAATCACGGCAAATGGCGATAACAATTCTTCCATATTCTGTATTGCAAATAATGGTTTTTCTTGGTAGAGGTTTGATCTTTATCGCCTCTTTAACTCTATGTCCATCGATGTGTAAAATGGAGGGGATATGCTTTTCTTGCTCCCATATTATCTCCCGAGGTCCAAAAACAATGCTAATGTTTTGTTTGGCATCTTGATCTTGATAAGATCCCGGAATTATATACATCTTATACTTCTTAGCATAATTTAAAATATCATTAAGAATCTGTTTATAGTTAAGGTCAATTGTCATTTCAGGAAAAAGTAATATATTAATTCCTTTATCGTGTGCAGTTTCAATCATTTTTTTAGTTTTTTCTCTAACGAAATCTATTTTATCATCTCGAATGACGATTAGTCCGTCTGGTTTTACCATATACATATCATTAACGATATCTCCTGTATCTGATAAACCAATTTGTGCAATTCCAATTCTGCATTCGTTTTTTTGTAAAACTGAATGTTTTTCAAGTAGATCATAATATATCAGTTGATATTTGTTTGTTCTACTACTATCAACAGGAAGATATAATTTGTCCTCATCCATTTCAATCGTTATCAAATTTTTTTGAATCTTCTGTAACTCGGATGAAAAGGTTTCAGTAATCAAGTTAAGGAGAATTGGATTATCTTTCAGAACTAAAGATTTACCTATTCGAATAACGGCATTCAATGATTCCATGATTTCAATATTGTGCAGCATTGTTTTGGAAAGATACATAAGTTTCTGCTGAGCACTATATGATTGGCCTTTAAACACATAACAAATTAAAAATTGATCTAAATCTTTTAATAATGCAGTATATTCACCAACCTTTAAACGATTGAATGATCCAACTGCGATCTGATCACTCATTAAAATAAAATTACCTATTATTTTTTCATCAAAATTGGGAGATTCCTGAAATGAAAAGGAAAAAGCTATATGTCCAGTTTTTGAGAATACCGATATATTGATAGATTGCTCCGTTTCCAATGTTGGAGGATTAATAGTACCTTTTTGGATCATATTCCCCATCTGTTGATTGATACGGCTTACTTCTATACGCTCAGTTATGGATACTTTTTCTTTTTTCATTTTTTCCCATAAACTTAAATCTTTGAGGAGATTGTCATGTTCACTAGAAATTAGTCTTGCTAATAAGTGAAGACCATGATCATCTGCAATCTCTTGGGCTTGAGAAAGCAATATTCGTGCCTCTTTGAAATTATATGATAACAAAGCTATCTTAGCACGAAAAAACTTTACTTTTGATATCATTTTAAACATATTCTGTTTTTCAGCTATGTCAAGTACAGATGAAATTAGCTCTAACATTTCCTCTAAAATTTCTTGATCGCTATTTAATTCAAATTCATAAAGTAGCAAATCAATGAGATGAAAAAATGCTAATTCATATATGTCAGGCAGAGTCTTCTCTTCATTTAACACTTGTTTTAAAATGTCTTCAGCTTTTATCCGATTACGAGATCTACGACTAGTTTTTAGCATCATAGCTTTTGCAACACGATAAGAATGATCGTACATTCTATTATCTGATTGCTCATTAATTTTTTCTGCTCGATTTAGATATCTCTGCGCTTCATCATACGCTTTCATTTCATAAGTGACATTAAACAAGTTTATAATACTAACAAAAATCATACCTTCTATTGAATGTTCCTCCGCAAAACTCAGAGTTTTTTCAAATGCGAGTTTACTTTTATTAAAATTACCTCTTTCTAGGTAAATCTCTCCTAAATTGACACGTATTACATTAGCACCGTATTCATTACCTTCTTCCTCATTAAGTTTCATACCCTGTTCGTAAAACTCAATAGAGGAATCAAATTCACCTGTGTGGGCGTATATAGCTCCCATTAGATTGAAATAAGGCCACCATACTTGTTTTCGAAAAGATTTTTGATGTTCTAAACATTTTTTAGCAAAGGATTTTGCTTTATCAAATTCCATTTTTCTAAAATAAATTTCCCCAATATAATGCAGTGAATATAAAGTATAAAGCCAATCATCCGTATTATTAAAAATGTTTAAAGTTTTTACAAAATATTTAAGTGCAGAATCATAATTACCGATCGCTTGATTAAGAAAAGCTTTAACACAGTTAAGGATTCCTTTTAGAAGTTTAGATTCCCTTACAGACAATTTATTGGTTCTTTTAAGCAATTCTTCTGATTTTTTATAAATTTTTTCCGCCTTTTCTATTTCACTTGTATCCCTATAATTTATAGCCACAAATAGTGAGGATTTTATCATTTGAAAAATATCATTGGTTTCTTTACTCATTTTTTTAGCTTTTTCAGCATAGGTTAGCCCATCATTGTACAAAAAAAGAAAAAAGAAAATTTCGCTCTTAAGCAGATAACAATCTATTCGATGTTCAGTGGAGATATCATCAATTTCCTCAAACTCATTTAATACTTTTAATGCTCTGTAGGTCAACCCCTCAGCGAAAAACCGTTCGGCAAGTAATAATTCATCAGGTTTTCCTTTAGACATACGAATCACATATATGTTGAGATTGTCTCAATTGATCTGAACTTATTTCTCAATATTTAAGATTTTCTTAATAAAAAATTCATAGATATTAATAACAATTAGGTTTTAAATAAATAAATCTAATTCCTATTTTTCATTAGAACATTATCTTTACGTTAAAGAATTTGTATCTAAATAAATAATTCTGAAAAATCTATTTAACTGTTAAATTCCTTTTTTTGTTTCTCAAATAATCAGCTAGTCTAAATTTTTTCCCTCAATATCAATGATTATTCTGAAACAGCCCTTACGAGACAGGTCAAACATCTATTATAGAATTAATAGTATTCCTTTCAATAGTAGGATCATATTGAACCATACATGTTTTTCCAACTATTTCTTCTCTCTCAAAAGTCTGAAGTAATTCTGGTTTAGTAATAAATGCAACTGTACGTCTTCCATTTTCAAAAGAACCTATAACAACTCCTCTTTTTGCTTGCCCAGAACGTTCATAAAGGATAGAATAACCATCAACAATAAGTCTACCATATGCTTTATCAACAGGTTCTGGTAGTATCTCGTTTAGAATTGACTCTTGAATTTTAGAATCATCTCGAACACCCCATTTAGTCTTAGGTGATCTTTTGCCATAGATTCCAACTGATTGTTTAGTGTTCCATCCTCCATTCGCGATAACCATCACTTTCTGAGAGGGATTAGCCCGAATTGATTTAACAGTGTTAATTATTGCATGTAAAGAATAATTGCTTAACGGAGTACCAAAAAATGGAAGTCCTCCTGTGAGTGTAAGATCCCGTGGATCATCTTCTTTAATTCCAAGTTCATACATAAAGATCTCGACAATAGAAGGAAAACAACTATAAAAATCAAACTTGTCAATATCATCTAATTTTAAACCTGCTTGCTCTAACGCAAGCCGAGCTCCTTCTCTTGCTGCTGGCGAATCATACAGTTGTGGACGTCGATAGAGTTCATCTATATTTCTGAATGTTGCTCCTCCCATTATATAAACCCACTTTTTTCTATCAATATTAAGAGATTCGGCTATTTCTTCATTTGTAATTAAAATAGTCCCTGCTTGATCTACGAAATTGTTGGCACACATACGTTTAGTGTAAGGGTGTACAATAAGACGATTTTCAGGAGAAGGAGTAATAATTTCTTCAGCAGTAAATTCCTCTTGAGTCCAACTATAAGGATTTTTTGCAGCAATCTTTGAAAATTGTTCAAAGAGCTTTCCAATATACTTTTGATGTTCTTCGATATTACGTCCAGATGATGCTCTTATTGCTGTTTCGAGAATTGCATAAGCTGTCGAAGCATAATATAATTGATAATTAATAATATTCTTAGCAAGTGCCCATCTCTCTCCATTTACATATTTCGGATCCTTTTTCTCTGGCCAATACTCAGGAGGTTTACCCTTGAAAGTTTTACGTATAGAATAAGCAGCTTCTCCTCCTGTTATAAGAACACAACGGTGCTCCCCAGAAGTGACCGCCTTCGCAGCTCGATTAGCTAACATCTGAGGGCTTTGACCTCCATCGGGTAAATATATTTTTTCCTTGGGTGTGATATTAAGTCTTTTCCCAAGCTCATCAGGTGCATCCTCATAAGACCATGAGCTAATATTTACCATATATATGGCATCTATATAATCAGTTATATTCTTAACTTGTGTATCTCCTATTGCCATTTGTCCTGTCTTTACCATTAAACTTAGTGAGTCAAGAGGTCGGATTGTGTTTCTACGTTGTGTAAATTGTGCGGCTCCAATAATAACAGGATTGTTCTTGTTATCCATAATTATCTATTCTTACAATATTAATTTGATAAGTCTCTTATTTTTATTAAAATTTAGTATCGTTTAGCAAACAGAACAAATTTAAACGAATGATTCATTCATGATACCCGATTATCAAATATAATATCACTGCAGCTTCTTGTTTTTCATCCTTATGTGTATTTACTTTTTCCAGTACCGCAGATTTATTATCTCTTCCCCTTTTTTGAATTTGAGCTCTTATTTATATTCAGTTTCGTCTAATACTAAATTGGGATCAAGTAATCCTTTTTGAATTTTCGTTAATACATATTTCCTAAATTCCTTACTTGTGAAATTTCGAGCTTCAAATTGTTTAAATTCCTCTACTTTTTTTCCTGATTTATTATTAGTTGTTTCAATATCCCGCATGACGTATTCTACCATCGCTGCGCCTAATAATATACTAAATAAAAAGGATGAGATTAAAGCAGCATTTTTTTCTTTAATCTCTCCTTTATCAATTGCTTTTTGAATTACTCGAGTAGTTCCTTCCAGATATCTAAATGGGATGTAATTTTTTTCATATGGTCCTACTTTATCTGATGGTGGAGAGCGTATAATATGCATCATTCGAAAAGCAGCATAATCGTTTTCTGCAAATTTAAAAAAATGTTTAAAAATTTCTAATAATAAATCAACAGTGGAACCTCTAAAATTTTTAATGATTTCCCGATTTTCATTCCGATACTGTTCATAAAACTTCTTCCTTATAGCTATCCATAATTCTCGTTTACTTTCCACATAATTATAGATATTATTTTGATTCATATTCAATTTTTTTGCTAATTTACGTAGAGTAAAACCGCTTTGTCCTTCTTCTTGAAACAATTGTTTTCCTATCTCCAAAATTCTATCAAGTTGTTGGGCTTTCTTTTCAGGGGATCTACTTCTCGTTTTTTTTATATCATTAGAAAAACTTTTTTCATTAATCATGGATGTCACAGAAAATAAAAATGATTTTAAATTTACATAATAAATTTACACAATAAATTTAAAAATTTTTTAATGTTCAAGTACTTTTTGAATTTTTTTTAATAAGGTTTTTAGAAATTAGCATGGTGTCATGACATAGAGTCAAAATCAAAAGGATTAATCTTTAAAATTGAGAGAATGGCCACTGATGATGGCCCTGGTGTTCGTACAACAATTTTTTTTAATCAATGTCTCTTAAAATGCATTTGGTGTCACAATCCAGAATCAATTCCAAAAAAGCCTCAACTTCAATGGATAGATCGAAAATGTATTGGTTGTAATAGTTGTGTAGATGCTTGTCAAGAAGAAGTTTTATTTTTTGAAGAAGAAGGTTTACATATTAATAGAGAGAAATGTACTAGTTGCGGAGATTGTGTAGAAGCCTGTCCAAGTACGGCATTAACTATGTTTGGCAAGTGGTGGGATTCAGAAATTCTATTTCATGAAATAGAAAAAGAGAAAATATTTTTTGATAAAACTAAAGGAGGTATAACTGTTTCTGGTGGTGAACCTACATTACAACCAGATTTTCTCTTACAAGTTCTAAAATTATGTAAGGAAAATGACATTACCACTGCCTTAGATACCTGTGGATATTCGAGTAAAAAGGTTTATCAAGAACTATTACCTTACCTTGATATAATCCTTTTAGATATAAAAGAAATTGATCCTAAAAAACATGAAATATACACGGGCGTTCCAAATAAAACAATCTTAGAAAATGCTAGATGGATTTCACAGTATATCAAAGAGAACGGAAAAATAATGTGGATAAGGACTCCATTAATTCCAAACTATACAGCTACGGAAGAAAATGTTAAAGGAATTGGAGAATTCATTGTAAATGAATTAAACAATATCCCTGATCAATGGGACTTATTAAGTTTTAATAAACTCTGTGAAATTAAATATACAAGATTAGGTATGTCATGGCCTTTAAAAGATGAGCCATTAATGACAAAAGAACAGATGGAAAATTTTCTTGAAATTGCTAAAAGTACAGGGGTAAGAAATGTCAAGTGGTCTGGTTTAACTCGTTAAATCGAATTTGTATACGAACCTATAGAACAGAATACTCTTTTACTTATTTTTTATTAAAAAATATCTTAAACATGAAGGGAAAATAAAATATAAAAAATTAAAAAAAATTTAGAAAGAAGTTTACAATTCATTGAATACCGTTCTTGCGATAATATCATCTTGAAGCTCTTTTGTTAAATCTATGAATCGAGCAGAGTAGCCTGTGACTTTAACGGAAAGATCAGGATATTTTTCTGGATGAGCTTGTGCATCCCTAAGTGTTTCTGAACTTATTGGATTTATCTGTAGCTCTCGTCCTCCTAACTCTAAATACGCATCTACTATAGAGGTAAATTGATCGAGTCCCTCGTCTGTTTGTAGTATATTCGGATTAAGTCTAATATTAAATGATGCTCCGTTAGTTAAATGAGGTTCAGCGGTCGCATACGCTACTGAATTGAGTGTCATGGTAAGACCATTCTTTTCCATACCATTTACAGGAGAAATTCCGTTTGATACGGGTTCATGGGCTAATCTTCCATCTGCAGTCGCCCCTAATGCTTTACCTTCCATAACTTGTGTTCCAGACGATACAAGGCAATTATGATATATACCATCACCGCCTCTCGCTTTATATTTTCTTGTAATGTCACATATGGTAGATGCAACCCATTTTGCTAGATCATCAGTCCGTTCATCACCATTACCATATTTAGGAGCTTTATTTCGTAACTTTTCTCGAAGTTCTTCGGCTCCTTTGAAATTATTATTCATGTGGGTAACTAATTCCTCCATCGTTACTAATTTCTCTTCAAAAACTGCCCAGCGAATTGCTGCTAAAGAATCGCACACTCCCCCTAACCCTTGAGACCCCATTGGGTTGTTGTTATATTTAGCTCCGTTTCTAGTTGCGTCCATTCCGCTTTCGAGGCATCCTTCTATTGTAGATGAAAGCAATGGGGAAGGTAAATAATCTGCAAATACTTTATCCTTTAACTCAGCCTTTTTCACAGTGAGATCTATCGCAAATTTAAGCTGGTCTACATAAGCCTTCTTGACATCTTCAAAAGATTTAAAAGTTTTAGCTGGG
>JBHLRJ010000029.1:0-34942 GCA_048882645.1 Candidatus Thorarchaeota archaeon | reverse complement strand
AAATACTATAAAAGAAAATATATATATTATCCAAAATGTTCTGGCAGTTGCCAGTTTCACAATTATAGTCTATTCATTTTTTAAATTTGAAAATGTTATTGTTTTTAAATTAGCTTTATTTAGTTCAGATCCACTTATAATACTATTCTCTAATTTTTTACTTCATGGGATTCTATTTTTAAGCATTCTTTTAATTAGTTTTTACATTTTCTATTCACGAGTGTTTCATTTAAAACGCTCAAAACTCTTTAGAGCAAGCCTGATTTTTAATATCATCTTCATCGAATTATTCATTTTTATATTTGCTATCTTAAGAATCTCTATCCTGGTTCAATTTACCACGCTCATTAAAGTTATAATTTTATCATTCCCTATTCTTCCCACAATTTTCATATTTTTTGTATTTATAAATTATATAATAAGAATTTTCTCTCGAGAGAATTTCTTAGTCATAAGTTATTATTTAATATGGTTTTTAATTGCTAATATATTTCTCTCGCTATTTATCACATTTTTAGGAAACTATATGGTATTAGCTTTAGATTTCTTGGTTTTATCTGTTTTTTGCCAGCTAAATTTGAAATTTGGATTGAAACTAGAAAAGGTAAAAGATCAACTTTTAAGGCGTTTTGCCGGACTTAATTCCTATTTAATGATATTAGAATTTTCTGCCTTCTTTTTCTTTTTATTTTATTCCTTTATATTAATACACTTAGTTTTATACGAAAATATAGTCTTATCAGTGTTCTTCTCTTTATTAATTACAACTCTACTTGGCAATTTTCTCTCTCGAAGGGAGATCGTATTTTCAAGGCCCAAAATCATTATATTTAACGTTATTACCTTAGTGTTTGGTGCAGGATTAGCATTCTATTTTTCATTTTTAATGATGATTCCCTCATTCAATATGTTTCTGTATCCTTTCTTGATTTTATTTATTATTTTATTTATTCCAATCTTTTACCTATTTAGAATAAAAGTTTATGAGAAGATTCTACGTAGGCTATTAATTATTGATTTAGTTTTAATTGGGATCTTTGTATCACTCATACCTGCGATTATCGGTCTTGAGTTTTTCCGATTAGGTATCCCTGTTGAAGTTGTATCTTTAATCAATTACACGTTGCTTTTATTTCCCTCTATATTTTTGTTTATTGCTTTCCTGTGTTTCTCTCTGAAAGTATATCCTCAGAAAATCTTCTTTATAAGGACCTATTATTTATTATGGATTTTAATTGCAGCTATATTTGTGACAATTCTTACTCTCTCATTATTTAATTTCCTCCTAATAACATTAGATCTCTTATTTTTATCTATTTTTAGCCAATTAAATTTAAAATTTGGTCTGAAAATAGAACGAATAAAAGATTCATCAGTTAAACAATTTGCCCGTATAAATTCCTATATTATGACAGCAGAACTCACGTTCTTGTTCTTCTTCTTCTTTTACTATATTGCTTTTATAAGTTTGGTACTATACGAAAATATTATATTATCTATTTACTGCTCTTTATTAATTACAACCGTCATAAGCAATATTCTTTCCAGAAAAGAGATTGTATTTACAAAATCAATAACCATTAAACTTAATGTAATAAGTTTAATTTTTAGTGCATGTTTAACATTTTTTTATACATTTGTCTATACCTTCCCTACGTTCTATGTGTTATTAATTCCTTTCTTATGTTTTTTCACAATTATGTTTTTTCCCATCTACTATTTGTTTAAACAGAGGATTTACCCTGTACATATACAAAAGATTTTGGCAACAGATTGTATTATAATAGCTGCTCTTTTAACAACTATTCCTACAATTATTGGTTTAGATCTGTATATTCGTGTAGGATTTCCTATTAATGTTGTTTCTATTGTGAATTACACCTTATATGTTAGCTTTGGTATTCTGACATTTATTTATATTATATTAAAGCACTTTAAGATGAAAGATAAATTTCAAAATGGTGTTTTAAAATCTCAAGTATTAATTGTAATCATTATAGCAGGAACAACTGTATTTTATTATCTTTATACAATTATACCCGGATTAATTTCTCGATATCATTTCCCTTTAATTGCAGCATCGTGCTTTTTCTATTTGCCAACTATTTTCGCTCAAAAGAGGAGATTATTTAATACTAATCTAATAAAAAAAACCGTATTAGGGAATAGTATACTTCTGTCTGGATTAGTAATATTAATACCAAGTGTAATTGGATTTGACCTTGCTCGAATAGGTTTTTTGGTTGATATTTTTGTAATTACTGCTATAACCTTAACAGTGCTATTTGTAATGTTGAAATATCTAGATTTTATTGGAAGTAGGTTAAATTTAATAGTAAAGAGAGTTAAATTCTTAAAATTATTACAAGCTTTTACATGGTTATCTCTTTCTACATTTATAGGTTACGTGGTTTTTTCTTATTTTCCAACAAGCATATCAATTAGTAGCTCAATTCTAGCATTCTTTCTTTTAAACATCTACACTTTAAAACTATTATACGATTTTTCTAAGGAATTACGAGTTTTAGATTATCTACGAGAGTGTTTATTCTATGGTATCATTTTTTCACTCTCCTATCTAATTTTGACTTCAATATTAGTTAGTAACCTTTTCAATCTATTACCTCCCATGTTTAAATCACTAAACTTAGTGTGGTATTTAGGAATATTTTCTTTAATCAATTTACTTCTTATCAGATATTTGGGTATTTTAATTAAATTTAAATTCACTAAGCTAAAGAACGGTATAGAATTTATATTTTGGGGCATCGTAAAAGTCATTTTATCCTTTACAGTGTCATACATTTTGTCATATTCAATTATAACGCAAATTGTTTTATTCTCTTTAGTATTTATATTTTTAACACCAACAACACTGTCATATTTTAAGAAATTACAGATCTTTTCAGAGAAAAATCAATTAATTATAAAGAAAATAACGTTAGGTGTTTTTTTTATTTTAATTTCACTTCTTTATTTCGAATTCCTTTATAATATTGCACAAAATATACCCTTATCTAACTTATACACATCTCTTCCTTTTACAATCATTCCAACCAACATTTATTTATTTCTATACTACTGTCTCATGAGGTTTAATCGAGTAGTAGAAAAAGAATCCAATACACAGCAATATTTATTTCAATTTTCCTCTATAGTTTTATTTTTAAGCTTATTTTTCATGAATTTTCAGATTCCATTAAATATTCTAATTGTTATTCCTTTTTTCTTAATTCTTACTAAAAGAAGCGTTGTTGTAATTTATAGATTTTTAGCATATTTGTTTCTCAGTTATGGATTATTAATAGCCCTACAACCACTAGTAATGAACTGGTCTAATTTAAACTCACTTAATTATTTCACCCAATTTTATCTTATAGCATTTTCGGCTGTTTTACTTTTTTCAATTTGGCTAAATAGAAAGAAAAACAATAATCTGGAGAAATTTTCATTATATACTAGTATCTCTTTTGTGTCTTTTATATTTCTGTACTCCTATACCAAGGTTCCTTTACTCTATGATATAACCATATCGTTATTTCTATTCCTGGCGTTTATGGGGATCTATTTATATCGCCAGAAAAATGTGTTATACAGATGGTTTATTAGACCATGCGCATTACTACTCATATTTGATTTTATCAGTTTCATTTCTTATTCGCTTCTTTTTAATAATCCTCAATATATTAATTTCAGTCCAATTTTAACGTTTACTTTAACTATGACAATGACAGGTTTCGCATTTGTTTTCTTATATAATAAATCTCCTGCGAATTTCAGGAAAAAATCATTTTATTTTATTTTAATTGCAATAATCTTTTGCTTTCCAACTTTCTTATATTTCTTTCTAATAGCTTCTTTTTCTATTTCATTTACAGATCCCGTTCCTATAATAGTTGCGATTAATTTGGGTGTTTTTCTTTATTATATATGTGTTGGAATTTATCAATGGAGGATTTCTTGGGCTATATGGAAATCAGGATGGTATGCTTGGAATATTTTACCCATAGCCAACTTTTTAATAATATATAGAAGTTTAAGAGGAATCGATGTTCTTACAAATTCTGTAAAGCTTTTTGGTATTTGGGATCTAACTGGTGCCTCAATATTAGCTTTTATAATATGCTCCTTATTTTTTTTACCTATAATTTACACCAAGATTAAAAAATACTTTTTAAAAATTATTTTCATTGTATGGGCAGAAAGCTTATTTTTATTGTATTGGGTCAGCCAAAATTTATTTGTTAACAATCAATTATTGCAATATCTTTCATTTGGGTTATTTTCGGTTATCCTACTGCTACCATTTTTAGTTGGTATTAAATACTGGAAGATCGCATCTTTTATTTGGTTATTTCTGATAGGAATTAATTTCGTCTTCTTATCGTTCTATTTGAGCTCTCTGGGAATTATTTTTGAGATAACAATTTCAATTGATGTATTAGTGGTTGGATTATTATTGATTGTTTATTCCTTTTTCCCAAATATTAGATCGTTCGGTATTATTCTAATAATTAGTTATTCTATAGTTCTGGGAGGAATATTTATCACAATTTATTTCGTATTGTATTCTATTATTTTAGATCCAATTTTTTCAATTAACATAGGTTTACTTGTGATGGGACTTAGTCTATTTTCCTCTAAATATTTAAAACTCAAAAATAGGCTAATTGATCTGGTACTTTCATGGCTTTTGATATTTAATTTCTCCTGGTTAACTTTTAACACATTTAGTTTATTCCGAGGATTCGAACTTTTCGCTTTCTTTTTAGCTTTAACTGTTTTTGGAGGGACCTTTTTCATCTTTAATCATTATAAAATGAAATTCCGACTTAACAAGATTTTTCCATATTTCACTATTGGTATTGGAGCTTCTGCATCTATCTCATCTTTATTCTCGACTTTTTTTGGTTTATCTCTGAATCTCTCAATTGGTATTTTTACTAGTGTTTTTCTAATATCTGTTTACCTCATACTTATTGACTATCGATATATACTTTGGTTTTTAATCCCAATTCCAATAACTTCATTCATATTTGAATCTATAGTTTCATTAGGAATAAATTGGTTCCTTTTACTTTTGATTCTTTCAATAATATACCTAAGTTCCTTCATGATTTTGATGAATATTTTCAAGAACTTTACTAAAAAAGAAGGGGAAGAAATAACAAATAGCCTTTTTAAGTTCTTTAGGAATCGAAATCAAGTTAAAATGATTAACCTCATTTCATTACTCTTGAATTCATTTTTTATTTCGGTATTCCTATCAATTCTATTTCCTATTTTACTTCAAAATATTTTGTTTGACCATCTTGTTTTTGTCTATCAAATACTCAATTTTCTAACAATATGGCCAATCTTTATATTGGTTTGTTTGAAATATATAGAAAAGTCTGAGATGGAGATAAAAGTTAAAGATCCGCTATTGAAATTTAATAGAATATGTACTTTCATTTACATCATTATTCCTTTTGCTTCAGCTTTTAACCTTTTCCTACTTTTATCTTACTTGCATATAAATATCGTCATTGCTAGCTTCTCGTCCCTACTCACTTTAAATGGTCTTATATTCATCGAATCCTACATTGTAGATAGACATCTCTTTTATTATTTATTTAACTCTTTACGAAATAAGTTCATTCTTTGGTCTTGGAGTGCATTCATTAACATTTTTTGTATTTTCTTTTACTTATTTCACTCAAACTGGATCTTTTTAATATTAACAGTTTCAACTTTTAATCAAATTTCCCTTTCTTTCCTTTCTTATTTAGATGTATCAAAGGAAAAAATATCCATGGGAAGAATGATATTACTTTATGCTTTTTTCGTTTCCGGTTCATTTTATCTTAGTTATCTAATCTCTAATGGATTAGTGCTACTATTTAATGAGTTAATAGGCATTACCTATTATACGTTGTTACTCCAAAATTCCTTTCTACTTTTATTTATTTCAAGTTACTTCTTCATTAGGTTCAAAATCAAGCTGAAATATTCAATTGAGTCTCTCTTTTTCATAACATTTCAAGGTTTATTTGCCCTGAATTGGATTCTGGTCTTTACCTTACTTCATATTTTAACGCTATTCTCAGTCGCTTTACTTATTTTAGTTGAAACTATCTTGTGCTTTAGAACTATTAAATATCTTAATTTACTCTTTTTTGAGGAAGAAAGACCTAATTTCTTGGTAAATGCGTTCTCGACATTAATAGTACTATTGTATTTTGAGTTAAGTCTCTTAATTTATGGATTAATGGATATATTTCTAGGCATTTTTGAGAGCATTTTAATATCCCAGTTGGTCTTTTTTGGTTTAACTTTATTAGAAATTTATTCTCTTAAAAGACTCAAAAGCGGGTATGCTCAAATATTCCACACTATTAGCTTCTTTATAATCTCTCTAATGATATTTTTCATTATAAATCAATATGCGAGTCATTACCCGGTTCTGTACAGTATAGAAACGCTTATATTTATCTCAATGCAATTTTATACAAATTATTCCTTTTTCAAAGCTTTATCCTCATTGTACGCAGAAAAACTCGAACGAGTAACTAAACGGAGATTACGCGTTAAACAAATCTTGGGAATCTTTTTTTATGGTAATTTATTTTTCATTCTGCTTCAATCTCTAATAATCCTTAATATCGAACTACAAATGATACTTTTAAGCCTGAGCTTGTTAGTTCATGTATTGATGATTTTAGATGCTTATTTATTAAGGTTTTTAGGGAAAGTTAATGGATATCTCCGAGTTATCTCTTGGATTTTAATTATGGTTTTTACAACCACCTATTTACTATGGTTTTATATTGCTTATTTTTTGAGGTTTCTATTGACGTCTATCCCTCTCATCATTTTCATTTTGCTTCTTGAGGTAGTTTATTTATTCAAATTATTAGATTTTTGGAAATTTGTAAGTTCCAACAAGCAGAAAATCAGATCTGTTTTAACATGCACATTTTATATCGATTTCATTATATGGCCTCTGTTCTTTGCAACTTCCAATCTATTCCTAGTTTTAAATCTATTAATTTTATCTCTTGTAATTATGTTCTTTCTAACTTTAATCGATATATATATCAAAGTCATTCGGGAAAAAGTATTATTGAAACTTAGAAAAGCTTCCTTTTCAATAATTGGATTATTACTCTCAATTGATATTTTTATACTATTAGAAACTGTTCCAACAGGATCTCTACTACTAAGCCTAAGCGTGTCCTCATTAATACTTTTAATTTTCTTGGCAATAATCATTAATCCTTTTAAAAGACATCCAATCATACCATTCATGTTTTGGTTTGCCATCTTTTCACTTTTAAGTACAATTATATATCATTTTTCTTTGTCTTGGGAAATAAGCGTAAGTGTTTTGAGTATAATCGTTCTGATTTATCCCTTTATATTTTTATTAGAACAATTACGTAAACTGTTCAGTGAATTTCTTGAATATGTAGTTAAATTCCTAAGAATGCTTAAAGAATCAATAATAAATGCTATTAAAAAAATTTACCACTTTATTAAGACCTATTTTCCATACATCTGGATACCATTTAGTGCCTTCCTCGCTATATTTATAGGTATTCTTTTATCACCAGTGACTCTGGATTTACTTAACTGGGGTCATTCTACCTTGTTGATGTTTGCCATTTTCGGATTACTCTACCTAGTTATTCCCTCTAAGGCAACAACAGATGCAGATGTTATTTTTAAAAGAAGGATCCTACGATTATCCATAGGATGGGGAAGTGCAATAAGTCTATTATTTATACTCATAACCCCAGTTTGGTATATATTTACAGTTCTTATCTCGATAGCAGTGGTTGGTACGATTACACTTGTATATCTCAGAAGGAAAGAAGAAAGAGAAAAAATATCAATCAAATGGAGATTCTATACCTTACTTGCTCTCTTTATTTTGTTAATTATCTTTACTATTTTATTCATTACTCAGCAAATATTATTTAACATCTAACAGCTCCAGTTGGGAAATAATTCACATCTGAATTTAATTTTGCGAATTTAATATTGTTCTTGTCAGAAATAAAGGCTAAGTAAGTATTTTTACAAAATCGTACTAATATTTGAATTCTATTGATAAAAAGTTATAAAATTTATATATATGTTAAAATGAACTATTAATTGACAATCTAAATTTAATCATAAAAATAAAAAGTAAAAATTAAAAAAGTGATCTAAAAATATGGAATCATTAACAAAAAGAATCCTTGCTATTGTCCTTATTGCAGTAATTGGGGTTGGTATAGGTGTTGGTGTATATTTTCTCGTACAACCAGGAGCAGGCGTATATGCATGGAGTGCTGATGATTGTCCAGGTGCTCCAGCAAATATAAATAAAGATATGATAATTAGGATTGGGTGCGCTGGTGACACGGGAGAAATCCAAGGAGATGCTAATTATGAAGGAGCATGGTATGCAGCGAAAAGGATTAATGAAGCAGGAGGTATCATGGTTGGTAATAATTTATATTTTTTTGGAGTTACAAAAGAAGACACTGATGAGTCTAATCCTAACCTTGTAACCCAAAGAGGAGTTGACGCGGCAAGAAGACTCATATATGATAAACAAGTAGATTTTGCAATAGGTGGATTTAGATCAGAAGCCTTATTAGCTTATGTTGAAGAATTCATGGATGCTAAAAAGATTTTTATTGATACAGGTGCTGCAACTGATGATTTCTGTATAAATGTTCGCGATGATTACGAAAATTATAAATGGTTCTGGAGATTCATGCCCATCAATTCAACATCCTTAGGCGGGCAAATTCTAGGAACTTTAGCCGGTTTTATTATATCAATGAATCTAACCTATCCGAATCATGAAGTAAAACAGATAGGTATCTTAGCTGAAGATTTAACATGGGTTACAAGTTTAGTTGGTGCTATAACTGCTTATTTGCCTGCTCTAACAAGTGGATGGGCAGAAATGTTGACTCCAATCTTGTATGATATTACACTTAGTGCTACAGATATGAATACCCATTTAGCTTCATTAGATTCTCAAGGAGCTGATATTGTAATTCCAGTTATTTCTGCACAAGGAGGTATCTTAATGATGCAACAATATGCTGCCAATAATTATCCATACCTTATATTTGGGATTGATGTACAATCTCAATTAGATACTTTTTGGGAACAAAGTGAACATGCTTGTGCATATGAGACGATAATGCAAACTTTATATGCGTGTAATAAAACAGCAGCAGCTTGGGATTTCTGGTTTGATTTTATCGACGAATTTGGGCATGAGCCCCTTTATATTGCCGTTGGATCCTATGATGCTGTAAACGATCTTAGAGATGCAATCGTTGCTACTCAATCATTAGATGCCGATGATATTATCGCTCATATGGAAACATGGGATAGATCTAATCCACATCCAGGTGTAGGCGGAGATTCTGCATGGTGGCCAAATACACACGATCTTGTAGCAGGGTATCCTTATGGATTTACGTTATGGACTCAATGGCAAACTGACGGAACTAAGAATGTAGTTCCTGCGCTTATTTATCCAGATGTAGGAGCCCACGGTAACATAGTAACTGGACCATATGTCGTTGCTCCTTGGGTAGATAGTGCATGGACACCATAAAAAGTAAGCCATGATCTAAATAAAATTAAACTTTTTTTTTTTAATTATTTTAAATTATCATATTAAGACATTTTAGACAACTAAAAAGATCAGCTTTATAAGAAATGAGATAAAAATATAATTAATGTCAAATAGGAATAGGTAATTAAACCGATGATACTACAAGGAGATTTTATGAACTTTTTATTTAACGGCACATTAAATGGTGCTGTGTTTTCGTTAGTTGCACTTGGTTATTCTTTAGTCTATGGGGTGGGTCATCTTATGAACTTGGCTCATGGAGCTTATTTCATGATGACAGGATATTTGATGTTATGGTTTATTGATATTTTCCCACACCTTGAAATTATTAATGTTATTATTACAATAATTATTATAACTGCGATGGGGGCAGCCACTTATATCTTACTTATCAAACCTTTACAAGACACGAGTGTAGGGGTTGTTTTAATTACGTTTGGCTTAGCCTTTTTTCTTGAGCAGCTAACACTAATTGTTTCAGGAACCGAATCTTATTCAATTACAAGCTATAGTCTAGTTCGAGGAGCAACAGAGGTGTTGGGATATAAAATGATAAACCAATTTATATGGTTGATTTTTATTTCTCTTTGTATTGTAATATTATTTGCAGTATTCATTAATTACTCAAAATTAGGCAAATCAATAAGAGCAGTTTCTCAAGATAAAGAAGCAGCAACTCTTATGGGTATAAATTCCAATAGAATTCTTTTAATAACAGTTATGATTTCTGCATTCTTAGCGGCTATAGCAGGTGCTTTATATATACCTGCAGCAGCAATTAATGGCCCCTCAATGGGCTGGGAATTTTTAACAAATTCATTTGCTGTGGTTATATTAGGAGGGATGGGAAGTCTTTTTGGAAGCATCGTAGGTGCTTATATCTTAGGATTCGTTACTAGTGCTACTAGCGTTTTCATTCCCGTTTGGGGTCCTTCAATTAAAGGAATAGTCCCAATCATAGTAATCGTTATAATGCTTGTAATTAGGCCTGAAGGAATATTTGGAAAGAAAGAGGTTAGGTAGAAAATACAATAAAATAGTTTAAAAGATAAATTTGAGGAAAAAAAAATGTCAGATGAAATTCCAATGGAGATAATTAAAGTTGTTCATCATCGGAAACATTTCCAGCGAAAATTTAGGAAGATAGAGGAAAAAGCAAAGAATTTCCCAGGTTATTTAAAGTCGTGGGCTACATCTTTTACTGGGGGATTAACTATAGCATGTTTAATAATTTTTGCCATTATGCCCTTTATATCTAATGATTTGAGCTACAGATATGTTTTTATACCAACATTTACATATTTTTTTATTTTTGCAATTTTTGCTGCAAGTTGGGATCTCCTTACAGGGATTTCTGGGCAAATTAGTTTTGGTCATTCTATTTTCTTCGGCATTTCTGGTTATATTACTGCCTATTTTATTAAATATCAACATTTCTCGATTTGGGTTGCTCTTATAATTGGAGTTATGGGAGCAGTGATAGCAGGTTTTCTAATTGGTGTTCCTTGTTTAAGATTAAAAGGTCCATACCTAGCATTAGGTACTCTCGCAATTAGTTTAATTTTATTAAAACTCTTTTTACTTGGGTCGCTTGAACCATTGTTTTTTGGGTCTGAAGGGATCTCAGGTCTTAAAGTAGGAACTTTTCGTCAACCAATCCCACAATATTTTTTAGTATTTATAATTATGATTATCTCTTTTATAATTATCATTCAGATTAGTAAGTCTAATTTAGGGACTGTATTTAAATCGATTCGTGATGATGAAACTGGAGCAGAAGCATCAGGAATTAATACAACAAAATATAAAGTAATTGCGTTCATGATAAGTGCGCTATTTGCTGGCTTAGCAGGAGGTCTATATGCCCTATATATTACGGCCGTAAATCCCGTGGGAAATTATGGAACTACTATTTCATTTTTTGCAATTCTAATGGCTTCATTAGGAGGACTAACAACTATTAAAGGATCGGCATTAGGCGCATTTTTCTTCGTCTTTCTTGAATATGTTCTAATAGAAATAGGAGTTATTAATTTTGGTAATTTCTCTTTTGATGTGGGTATGTGGAAATTTGCCATATTTGCGTTAATTTTGATGGTTGTTGTTAGATTCGCAGAAAGAGGGATTCTGCAACCTATTTTAGAACATCTTAAGGATCTATGGGATGTATTATTAGGAAGGTAAAATAATAGTTAAAAAGAAGATCTACAATTAGGTAATTAATTATGGGAATTATTCTAGAAGTCAAAAATTTAACAAAAAAGTTTGGTGGTTTGACAGCTGTAAATGATTTTAGCTTTGAAATCCACAGAGGTGAATTTGTCGGTTTAATTGGACCAAACGGAGCAGGTAAAACTACAGTATTTAATCTAATAAGTGGATTTGAAAAACCTAGTTCGGGTACGATTCGCTTTGATGGATTAGATATTACGGGTAAAAAACCTTTTAAAATTGTAAATTTAGGAATTGCAAGGACTTTTCAATTAGTTAGATCATTTAAATTTTTAACTATACTTGACAACGTATCAGTTTCATGCCTTTCAACAAGAGGGAGAAAAGTATCCAAACGAGCGGGAACTGAAGGATATGCAAGTTCAGTTCTTGCATCAGTTGGTCTTGTAGATAGAGCTAGAATTCCTCCAATCATTTTACCTCATGGTGATTTGAGGAAATTACAAATTGGTAAAGCTCTTGGAACTAATCCAGAATTATTACTTCTTGATGAACCCTTTAGTGGTCTTTCTCATGAAGAACAATTAATTATTACAGATCTAATTAATAAGTTACATGATGATGGGGTTACAATTTTTATAACTGGTCATGTATTGCGGGAACTTATGACATTAGTTCCTCGAGTATTGGCAATGCATCAAGGTAAATTTATTGCTGATGGACCCCCTAGAGAAGTTGCCAATAATAAAATTGTACTTGAAGCATATTTAGGTAGAGGTGAAGGATTTGCTTGATATAAAAAAAATTTATCATTATTATGGTAAAGCGAAGGCCCTTGAGGAAGTTAATTTAAGCCTTCAACAAGAAGCTCTTGAAGCTGTAATTGGACCTAATGGAGCGGGAAAATCTACCCTTCTTAGGGTCATATCTGGCTTAGAAGAACCTGATAGAGGAAAAATAGAATTTCTTGGAGAAAGAATCGATGAGCTAAAAGCTCATAAAATTGCCAGAAAGGGTATAGCTCATTGCCCTGAACGCCGTAGGTTATTTTATGATATGACAGTATCGGAAAATTTAGATATGGGTTCATATTACTTAAAAGATCGAGCCAAAATTAAGGAATTAAGGAAATTTATTTTTGAGATCTTTCCACGTCTCAAAGAAAGAAAGAAGCAGCGAGCTGGAACATTAAGCGGAGGTGAACAACAGATGCTTGCTATTGCGCGTTCACTTCTATCAAATCCAAAGCTACTTTTATTAGATGAACCATCATTAGGTTTAGCACCAAAAATAAAGGAGAAAATATTTGAGGCTATTGAAACTATTAAGAAAGAGGGCACCACAACTCTGCTAGTTGAGCAGGATGCGGTACTGGCCATGGCAGTCTCTGAATACATTCATGTACTTGAAGAGGGAAAAATAGAGATGAGAGGTACAAAAGAAGAGTTAGAAAAAGAACCTCGGATTAAAGAGGTTTATCTTGGAATTTAGGGTGATATCAATGTCTGCCACGTTAGAAAAGTTATTGAGAGATGCTAGAATTGATCTAATCCTATCTAGAATCGAGAAAGATGAGTCTGTTATAAATGAAGTAATAGAACATTTAAATAGTGATATTCG
Source organism: Candidatus Thorarchaeota archaeon (assembly GCA_048882645.1). GTDB lineage: Archaea > Asgardarchaeota > Lokiarchaeia > Sigyniarchaeales > SOKP01 > Loki-b32. The sequence goes on along the minus strand of JBHLRJ010000029.1, from coordinate 21,519 downwards.
ATCTATTAAATTTAATGCGATTCATGTTTTAGGAGAGGTAGGGAAGAAATCTGAAAAAGCTGTTTCAAAAATAGCTGCTTGCTTAGAAGATGAAGATTGGAGTATTTGTCGAGAAGCAGCCCGTTCATTAGGAAAAATTGGAGATGTAGCTCAAGAAGCAATCCCATTATTATCCACATTGTTAGAGGATAATGAAGAATCAATAAGAAAAGAATCTGCGGTTGCTCTTGGTAGAATTGGAATTCCAACTCCTGAAGCAATTTCTGGTTTAATCAATGCATTAAATGACGTAAGTGAGATTGTTAGAACCGAAGCGGCAATTTCTCTCGGAGAATTTGGACCTAATGCTTATGAAGCTATTCCTAATTTAATGGAGAGCCTTAAAGATGTGAGTTGGGCTGTTAGGACTTCTTCTGCGAAATCAATAAGTAATATTGGCAGAGGATCTATAAATGCAATACCTAGTCTGATTGATGCCCTAGGAGATGAGGATTGGAGAGTGAGGTCAAGAGTTGTGAATACGCTAGCTGAAATAGGTGATGAGGCGATTCCAGCACTCTTAAACGTAATAAACCATTCTAATCCAGTGGTAAGGAAAGAAACAATTGACGCTCTTGGTGAAATAAAAAAAGCAACCCCAGAAGTACTTGAAGCTTTAGCTTTTAGACTTAAGGACAGTAATGAAAGAGTACGTGGAAAAGCTGCTGATGCTTTACGCAGTATTGGTAAAGAGGCTGTCCCTGTATTATTAGAGGCTATTAAAACGTCAAACGTTGACATGCAGCGGATTATTATTTCTGCAATAGGAGGAATTGGACCTGATGCAAGCGAAGCAATACCTGTCTTCAATAAGATATTAAAAACAAGAGTTGAAGATATTGAATCTCGGAAAAATAGAACACAAAACAAATCAAGTTTTTCCTTACTCAAAAGTATATTCACTGGAAAGTCATCTAAAATAGAGCGATTAAAGTTAAAGAATTTCAATAAAATTACGAATACTGGATTGATTCTAATGATTCTGTCTCCTTTGTTTTTTCTCATTGACTTAATTAGGATCTTTGTAAACCCAAAAGTGATATATGGCTCTGCATTCATATATATTTTTTTATTAATACCAATCTTTCTTGTTTTTGGAGTGTTTATATTTATAATTGGTATTTTGGTCGAATTGTTAAGTAAAAAAGGGATATTGTTCTATACAAGAGTAAATGTTGAAGTAGCAAGAGCTCTTGGTAAAATTGGTTATGATTCAGAAGAAGCCATTTCAGCATTAAAATACGCGTTATTTGATAGAAAATATAAAATACGCAGAGAAGCTGCATTATCTTTAGGAAAATTGGGAGTTCCAACAGAAGATGTTCTTGATGAGTTAATTTATGCGTTAAATGATGTTAAACCAGATGTTAGATGGAGAGCAACAGAAGCATTAGGAAATTTAGGTGTCAATACTGAGGAAATTCTCTCACATTTAAATGGATTAATCCATGATAAATGTGATTATGTATGTGAAGCTGCAATTAATGCTATTGACTTATTATCAGAGGAATAGTTTTAATTTATTCCTACTTTTTTTAAATATAATAAAGATTCACTAGATTTTAATGAAAAATAATTAATAAGAGGTAGTGAAATAAAAATGAGTGAAAATCCATATGCGGCGAAACCATGGTTAGAGCATTATGATGATGACGTTCCCCATGAAGTAGATATTCCTGAAATGAATATATATGAGCTCCTTGATAATAGTACAAATGAATTCGGTGGTAGAACTGCTGTGTGGTTCATGAAAAATAAAATATCTTATAAAAAACTTAAAGATGCAGCCGATAGATTAGCAACTGTTTTAGTTGATTTTGGAGTTAAAAAGGGTGATGTGGTCGCAATAATGCTTCCAAATATGCCCCAATTTGTGATTAGTTTTTATGGCATTCAGAAGGCTGGAGCTACTGTAACAGCTTGTAGTGTTCTTCATACGGAGCACGAATTAGCCTATCAATTAAATGATTCTGGAGCCGAAATAATAATCGCGTGGGATAGTCAACTAGAAAAGATTATGAATATCAAAGATAGAACGCGTCTCCGACATATTATTATAACAAATGTATTTGATTATGCTCCTATGGCACCAAGAAATCCACCAGAAATAACAGGAACTAAACAACTGCTAAATTTGATCGAAAAAACGAAACCTAATCTCCCTAAATTTGAAACCAATGCTAAAGAAGATGTAGCAGTTCTTCAATATACAGGAGGAACAACAGGTTTACCTAAAGGAGCAATGCTTACGCATTATAACCTCGTAGCAAATTGCGTACAAATGTATGAATGGACTAAATCTGTAGCAAAAAGAGGGAAAATGACAGCACTTACGACCCTACCTTTATTCCATATCTATGGAATGCAGGTATGTATGAACAGCTTTATTTATAGTGGGACCACAATCGCTTTACATGCTGATCCTCGAGATCAGAAAGGTCTCTTTGAAGTTATCAAAGCAACACACCCAGCGATGTTTCCTGGGGTTCCAACAATGTACATGCGATTATTAGAACGTGATGACCTCGAAGATTATGCAAAAGATCTGAGATCAATTAAAATATGTAACACGGGAGCCGCTCCAATGCCCCCAGAAGTTCTAAAGGAATTTGAAGAAAGAACTGGGGCAGTAATTATCGAAGGATACGGAATGACTGAAGCCTCACCTGCCACTCATGTTAATCCCGTGAGAGGCACTAGGAAGATTGGATCAGTAGGACTCGCATTACCAAATACTGAATATAAAATTGTAGATATAGATGATTACACTAAGATTATACCCCAAGGTGGGGAAGGTGAGATAATGATTAAAGGTCCACAGGTAATGATGGGATACTGGAATAAACCGGAAGAAACAGCGGGTCAATTGAAAGATAGATGGTTATTAACGGGAGATATTGGAAAAATGGACGAAGAGGGATATCTATACATTGTAGATCGTAAGAAGGACATGATAGATGTAAGCGGATTTAAAGTGTACCCACGAGAACTTGAAGATGTTTTGTTCGAAAATGAAGCAGTTGAAAATGTGGCGATTATCGGAATTCCAGATCCTAATCTTCCAGGGAGTGAACGAGTTAAGGCTTATATCGTATTAAAGGATGGATATAGGGAAAGCGATGAAATGAAAAATGAAATAAAAGAATTCTGCAGAAAAACTGTGGCACCTTATAAAGTACCAAAAGAAATCGAATTTCGAAAGGAATTACCCGAAACTTTAGTAGGCAAAGTTCTTCGGAAGGATTTAAAGGATATAGAAGCGAAACGAAGGGGAGAAGAAGTTTAGATCTACTAAATATTTTTTTATCATCTTTTTCTTTTTTAAAAACTATTTTTTATCTCAAATTTCCCGCTTTTAGCTAAGTTTATTTTTTTCATACGATTTTATTTATATTATGTTTATTTATTTAGAGAATTTAGCAAGGGTCGAAGATTCAAAAGAAGAAATATATTTAATTCCTGAACCACGTTATCTAAGAAGGATTAATTCTCACAAAATAAAAATTAACGAAGATACAAAGCTTTTTACAGATATAGAGGACAAATTTTATTACTTTATCGAAAATATCCAGGATTCTTTACAATTTTTTAAATTAAAAAGAGAACTAGAAGTAATTAGAACTCAGAATTTTGAAACCCCACCCGAAATCCAAACTTTTATAGAACAAAATATCAGCAATTTTCCAGAGGGCTTTTATAGAACTATCTCAGCAAACAAAAATTTTAAAGATCAAGGATATCTCTTGTTTTCAAATGACTCTAAATTGATAATAGAAGCAAGTTCCATAAGAGGGCTTTATTATGGGATTCAAACTTTTATTCAATTATTAAATTCTAATCAAGATAATCTAACCATAAACAACTTAAGAGTATTAGATTTTCCTGCATTACAAATTCGTGGAGTTTCTGATGACATCTCTAGAGGTCAGGCACCTACAATTGAAAATTTAAAGAAATTCGTTAAAACTTTGAGTCATTTTAAGATAAATCAATACTATTTAGTATATATGCAAGACATGTTCAAGTTTAATCATTATCCAGATATTGGTTTAAACAGAGGGGCATATTCAAAAGAGGAGATAAGTGAATTAGTTGAATTCGCAAATATGTATTTTGTTGAAATAATCCCCATTTTTAATACTCTTGGGCATTGGGATAATATTTTGCATAATCAGGATTATTGGAAATATGGAGAATTTCCTGGTTCTAATAGTTTAAATTTAGCAAATGAAGAAATTTATGCTCTTCTAGATACAATGATTGGTGAACTAAGTGAAGTTTTTACGTCTGAATATTTCCATATGGGGTCAGATGAAAGTTTTGATGTAGGAAAAGTGAATTCAAGGCAGTACGTGGAAGAAATTGGTCTTGGGAAAGCATATCTTAAACACTATAATAGAGTTTATGATATTGTAAAAAAACATGGCTACAAAAAGGTGATAATCTATCATGATGTACTTCATAAATTTAGTGAGATTCTGGAAAATTTACCAAAAGACATGATAGTAATGTATTGGAAATATAATATGAAAAAAAGTCATCCTATTATTGATAAAATTAAAAAGTATGATTTTCCAATAATAATAAGCCCTTCAATCATGGATTACAATCGAATCTTTCCTTCCTTTAAAAGATATGAACAAAATATAATGAATTTGACAAAATATGGGTTTAGTAAAGGGGCAATAGGGTTAGTTACTTCAAGCTGGGGTGATTATAGAAATAAAGAAATTCGAGAAAACAGAATAAATGGATTTATTTTCTCCGCAATGGTTGGTTGGGATCCAAATAGAGAAATTAAAAAAGTAAAAATCTGGAAGGGACAATTTATTCATTTCTTTGGAGTAAACGATCCACGATTAATTATGATTTTTAGTAAGTTCCAAGCAATACAAAATAGAAACCTATTACACACACGCCCCTCAGGTTATTATAATCACTTTTTTGCTCATCCTTCTAATAAAAACAGTTCTAAATATAGAAAAAACATCAATGTTAAAGGATATATAAATCTCATTTCGGATATGGAAAAATTAATGGACTATTGTGATGAATTAGAAAGTATTGTTATTAAAAACAGAATTAATATTAAAAATCTTGCTTTTGTCGCACGGCACATTAAGTTATATTGTAAAAAAAGGATTAATTCTAAAAATATCGTACAATTCTACTTGAAAAAAAAGAAAGACAATACCAAGGATCAATTAATAAATAATATTGAGCAAATAATAGAAGATTTAATAAGTTTAGTAGGTGAATATAAGAGATTATGGTTAAAAAGCGCTAAAGAAGAGGGATTTTCTTCAATCAAGCAAAAATATTTATGGTTATTAAGGTTTTACAATGAAAAATTGGAGGAACTTAGAACTGATAGCCAGTGGAAAGATCCCAATTTACCAAGTGAATTAATATATTTAGATTCAAACAACATCCATAATATTTCCACCACATGGTATAGAAAGCTTATTCAAATTGATGAAGATATTGATCAAGCATACATACAGGTAATAGCAGGATGTTTTGCAAAAATTTACATAAATAATGATTATATCGGTCATGTGATTACAAGACGTACCTTAAACTACATTGGTGTTGAAAATAATATCCAAATTTTTAATATATCTAATTCAATTAAAGAGGGCGAAAATTTAATTCTTATAGAAAATCACGATTATATTGGAGGGATTGGACCAATCAACATATATGGAATTATTAAATTGAAATCAGGAAAAGAAATTCAAATCAAAACAGATAAATCATGGGAAGGATCGAATACAAAAACAGATGATTGGAAAAATGTTAAAAGCTTTGGTAAACCTCCAAAAGCCACAGGGGGATTAAGTTATCCGGATTTCGAGAATATGATTCCCTCACACACAGATGATAGTATGCCGTTTTTAAACACACTAATTAGTAGAATTTCAAAAAGGTACTTCTGGTTTGTAAAATTAGTAATAAAACTGTTTAATCGATATGATATTTTTGAATGAATTCAGTTATAGAAGTAGTAAAATAGGATTTAAAAGTTCTTTTCTTTCCACTTTTTCATAAAATCTTTAAAGCTCTCCTCTTTTATCCCGAGAGAGTTTACAGAATCGTTATCATTCAAAGTTTCCCCAGTATATTCTACTTTTCTTTTGAATGATAATTTCCAATCATAATACGAAACTGCTTTTGACATAATATTAAGAATGAATTTTGCTCAATTAAATCAATACAGACTAAAAGTTTTCTAATATTCAAGGACATAATTAAGTAAGAGATAACTTCAAATTCAAGTATAGATGCCGACAAAAAATATTCATTGAAATCAATAAAATAGATATTTTTATTTTAGATCAGGATATTCTTTAAATTAAGTGATTCAAATGCCAACTAAAGTTGATTTTAAAAAGACCTTGAAAGACTTATATCAACCATCAGCTCAAAAAGTCGTTGATGTTGATATCCCAGAAATGCAGTTTTTAATGATTGATGGTATGGGGTCTCCTGGTGATTCCCAAGAATATCAAGAGGCACTCGAAGTTCTATATCCATTAGCGTTTAGAACAAAATTTTTAAGTAAAGCAAAAGGCAAAGATTACGTTGTACCCCCTTTGGAAGGACTCTGGTGGGCAGACAATATGGAAGATTTTAAAGAAGGAAATAGAGATAGATGGCAATGGACCATGATGATAATGCAACCTGATTGGATTACTCAAAAAATGATAAATGAAGCTAAAGCCATCGTGAAAGAAAAAAAACCAGAGCTTTCAGAATTACTCCCTAAAGTCAGATTGGAAAAATATATAGAAGGAAAAGCGGCACAAATTATGCATATTGGACCTTATTCTGAGGAGGGTCCTACTGTTCAAAGAGTACATGATTTTATTATGAGTGTAGGTGGGAAATTTGATGGACGTACTAATAAACACCATGAAATCTATCTTAGTGATCCAAGAAAAGCTAATCCTGTGACAATGAAAACTGTCATAAGACAACCATTTTATTAAAATTATCTTATTATTTCTTTTTCTATAAGAAAGACATCTCAATTTATAATCTATACTGCGTTAGGATAAATAATTTTAAATATATATAATAACTAATCTTCTTACGTTTATCCAATTTATATATAAGGTTAGTAGTATGACAATTGTTAATGTTAATGATACTGAATTATTTTATATTAAGCATGGTTCAGGAACTCCTTTTTTAGTAATGCATGGAGGCTTAGGCTTTGATCACACTTATTTTCGACCAGAGCTCGATCCTTTGGGCGGCCAATTACAGCTTATTTATTTCGATTATAGAGGTCATGGGCGCTCCGGGAGACCACCGGTGAGCACTATCACTTTTGATCAACTTGCAGATGATACCGAAGAATTACGTAAAGTTTTGGGATTTGGGAAAATAGGAGTAATTGGACATTCCGCAGGTGGTTTAGTAGCGTTGAAATACGCTATTAATTTCCCACAAAATTTAAGTCACTTAATCCTTTTAAATACATTTCCTGCATTCGACAGAAAATATGTAAAAGACTCATTGACTGAAATTCAAGCTAAAAATCCATCACCTGAAGTAATGAAAGCATTTAACGCCCCAAACTCAACTACCTTAGAAGATTTAAAACAGAATTTAAGAATCATAAATTACTTATATGTTTTTAATTTCAATTCTGAAATCAAGAAAAGATTTGATAAAATGATTGATGAAATGAATTTTAATCTTGAAATTAGTGCTATCAATGGATTACTAATGAGTAAATTTAATGTTTTAGAAGATCTTAGTAAAATCACTGCCCCCACTTTAATAATAGGAGGAAAAGGTGATGCAATTGTTCCAGTATCCCAAGCTAAACGACTGTATGAAAACATTCGGAACTCAGAAATTTATTTATTTGAGAAATCAGGACACTATCCATTCCTAGAGGAACCTGAACTGTTCATTAATATAATACTAAAATGGTTTAATAAAATGAAATAAAATTCGACAGAGGATTCATGATCTTTTAACTTACTTCTTATAAATGAGGATTATTTAAATTATTCAGTTCTGAGACTGTAAGAAATATTATAAAATTTGGCTTATTCAAAATATTATTGTAAATTGGGGTATGATGAAAAATGAAAAGAATTGTAATTGATCTCGAAAACCTTAGTGAGAAAGATAAGGAGTTCAAAAATGAAATTGACGACATAATAGCATCAGAAGTTGCTCCTAAGACACAAGATCTGGAAGATGGCAATATAGATGTTTGGGATGTTTTGGAACCATTAGGAAAATTGGGATTACTTGGATTAACCTACCCGAAAGATATGGGAGGTAGGGGAGGTTCTTATTTATGGGATATGTTACTTTCAGAAGCATTATCTTATGAGAGTTTGGTTTATGATATGGTACGAGGTTCATCAGTTTACCCTGCAGGATTGATAAGAGTGTTTAGAAGGCATGAAACTCTCGGTAAGTACATTAAACCTCTAGTTACTGGAGAAAAGAAAGGGTGTTTTTGCTTTACTGAACCTGATGCAGGATCTGACCTTTCAAGGATGAAAACTATTTATCAAAAGGGAGATGATGGAACTTTTACATTAAATGGGGAAAAAAGATTTATAACTAACGGTTCTGTAGCTGATATAATGGTGGTTTATGGACGAAATGGTGCCTTCATTGTTACTTCAGACTTGGAAGGTTTTGAAATGCTTGAAGAATATAAATTAATGGGGCTTCACGGCCTTAACTTGGGGCATTTAAAATTTACCAATGTCAAGGTTCCTGAAGAAAACATTTTGTTTTATAGAGAATTGAAAACCTCAACAGAAGGATCTCAAAAGAAGAGAACATCTGCAATTTCAAGTATGCAACAGTTCCTTGGCCCAGAAAGAGTGGCAATGTCATTACAAGCTCTTGCGGTAGCTAAACGAGCAATAGAGGTTGTAATTCAATATTCTCAGGAAAGAGTTCAGTTCAAAAAACCCATTAGTGAATTCGAAGGAATAAATTTTAAAGTTGCTGAAATGGTTTCAAATTGGGAAGCCGGTAAATTATTATACGAAAAAGCTGCAAAAAGCGCACAAAATCCCGCACTAGCTGCTATGTGCAAATTATTTGTCGTTACAAATACTCATAAAATTTGTGATGAAGCTTTACAAATTATGGGAGGTATTGGTTATACAAATAAATATCCAGTAGAGCGTTTGTTAAGAGACATAAGATTACATCGAATAGGCGGTGGTACAGATGAGATAATGAAATATATAATTCAAAAAGATATATATAAGGGTTTTAATAAAGAACTTGGAAATGATACTGAAAAAAAAGGAGACTTTTGGTTCTAAATTAAAGGTGATGAAATTCAATGTTTGGTGAAATACATCATATTGGTTTTGTATATAGAGATGGTGAAGAGGCAGTCAAACAATTTAAAAGCCTTTTTGGAATAGAAAAGTTTAACCGGTTTGACTATGTTATCGTAAAAGTAGCAAGATCTATGCTTGGAAGGCTACAAATTGATTTAATTGAGCCCCAAGATAAAAATTCAATATTCTATAAATTTTTAGAGGAAGGGCACGTAGGTCTCCATCATATCGGGTATCTAGTTTATGATATTGATGAAAAGATTAAAGAATGGGATTCAAAAGGCTTTAAACAAGTAAATAAAGGTATAATTCTAACCGCAAAATTTGTGTATTATGATACTACAGACATCCTTGGTCATATTATAGAGTTTCTGCAAATTGACTATAAGAAACAGTAAAATAAATTTAAAAATCACTTATTTTTATAACTTTTTCAAAAATGTCAGTTCTATGACAGGGACTAGTAAATTATTTTTTATTCAGAGTATTTAGTGATCTAACTACTTACCATTTAAAGGATGATATAATGAGTAATCAATCTACTAGAGCTAACGTGAGAGATTGGATCACACTTAGTACAGTCATGATTGGAGCGGTGTTAACTATACTTGCCTTAATATGGCAATATCCTCCCAATTCAAAAGGAATCGTATCAGCAACCTTTCTATTAATGCTTTCATTCATTTTCTTTGTTAATTCTGTTACTACAAATTCAAAAGCTAATTTTGAAGTCAATCAAGGAAATATTGATGAAAGGCAAATTAATCGCTTTTTAACTTTTGCAGAATATTCATTTGGGTTCGGGTTTACATTAGTAATAAGTGGATTTACGATTCTTGGCTATAAATATTTATTAGACTATGCAGGTCGTCATTTAATCTCCTTGCTTCTCCCTATTACATTTTTGGTCTCTGCGTGGATAATAATCCTGATCTACAACATAATTAATTATGCTGATAAACCAGTTAAAGCAATCAGGAGTTTTAAACGCAATCTTTGGATAATACTAGAACTAATTTGCCTTGTTAGTATTACATTTGATTTCTTTGAGGTAATCTTAATTCCCTAATCTTTTTTTTCATTTAATGAGTTCAAATCTATTTAGAAAAAGAAGGGTTAGATCTAAAATTCTCTCAAAGATAAAAAGTAGAAAGGTAAAAGGGACGAGAAGCTGCTAATAAACACCCGAGGATCTTTATCGGCAACGTATAACTCTCCATACTTTTACATATAGAAATTTTCAACATGTTAAATCGTTTTGAACAACAGATCGAAACCCATTATTCAATTTCATATCCGAAGATATAAATTTTCTTCCTGTGAGGGAAGTACGATTTTTACCAAATTGTCATACCCGAGAGTATTTCACTTGGCGCAACATATTGAAGTTGCTATACTACTTCTCGACATTCACACCGTGAGATGTGAACAATATATGATTTGATGGATCAATATTTAAATGAAACTATTAATGGGTTATTATGCTTTTTCGTCGCTATATTTGAACTCTCTCATTTTTACGTCGGAGATGTTCTTATCCTTTCTATATAAAGCATGAAAGATCTTTTTGAATTGACTTTTTATTATAATCAGATTTTAGCAGTTCCTCGAGTTCTGGAAATTCAAATGGAAAGATGTTTTCAAATGCCCTTTTCAGCAGTTCTACATATTTTCTTCTGTCATAGTCATGTTTTTTATCATCATATAGATCCGAGAGAATAACCTTTTTTTCAGGAAAATCTGGGTCAGCATCAGCATTTAGAATAATATATCTTACATTTTTCCCTGCTGAGGCAACAACGCCAGATCGCTCAAGTTGTCGTGCTGCTACTGCTTGATAAGAATTCACTTTATATTGTGAAGGTCGTCTTGAAATCTTCTGTTTAATTGTAAGCTCATCTCTCGTTACTCTTCCAGAATAGACTCGCTCTACATATTCATAGAGTTTCTTCTTAGCATCAGGAATTCTTCCCATGAACTCGTTGACTGTCTTTGCATCTCGAAACACATCGATAAAAGCATATTGAGCATCTTTTACAATTTTAGGCATGTCTCTACGCCTTACTTCAACGCCTCTTACCTTTACTTCACCATCATTTTTTATCCCCCAATAATGGCTGAGGGCGGGGACGTCAGGTTCTGCTCTAGAGGGAAGGAAAACGATATTATTGAAGATTCCATCCCAGCTCATGGGAATACCAACCCTATCACTTATTTCATCAGCTATTTTTTTTGTTAATTCTTCGAATTCTTCAGGGGATCTTCCTTTTGTGTCTTGGAGCCACATTGAATCAACAATACCATGGACAATTTTGCACCCATAGTTTTTGGCAATCTCCACTGATCTCAATAAAAATTCACGAGCAAATGCGCATACTGTTTGATGCGCTTCAATTTTCCCAAAACGAGCATTCTTGAACCCCAAATATCCAAAGCTTACGACAAGCACCCATTTTAAAGCAATATCTGTGAATTTGTAACGAAGATCATCATGAGTCTTGTTGTATTCCTTGTAATAGAGCCGTTTGTTTAGAGGTAGGCTAATAGATTTTGAAATTATGCCCTCTCTCTTTGAACAGATATGGAAATTTGTGCCGGGAACTTTTATTCCTGTTCCATCACTCTTGCAACATTCGCAATTTATTGTTTCAGAGGAAATATTGAATGTTGCCATTAAAGAGGGATACATGGAAGAAAAGTCTAGCTCTGCGACTTGATCAAAAACCCCGATTAATGGTTCAAATATGTGTCCTCCCCGATCATTGATGATCAAATCCATGCCATTTCGAAAATCTTCTGGGCTCTTTTTAAAAGGGGGGATAAGGTAATCCAGTTTGTACGCATTATAATACTGTATTGATTGAAGAGCACCACCAATCGTTATCCTACATAATCGTTGCATTGGAACTCGAGAGATTCTCGCAACTTCAATAACTCCAGGTATATTTCCTTCACTGAAGTGTAAGCTCCCATAAGTGGTAGTGTCTAAATGAAAGCGACCAGTAAAATACACTTGAGTTTTAGATCGACGCATTATTATTCCGTAGGTCATGTAATGATCCGAGTTTCCAGAAAGATTAAAGATACAATTTTTAAGTGAGGTCTTTGTACGAGAAAAATAGAGATCCTTTGATACCCGATTCACTGATGCTCGAGCAACTAAGTAAGGAAATATGAACTCATCTCCTCCTTGTGTGAGAATAATATCTGGATTTAATCTCTCAATTACCTTACTAATCATCTTGATTGTTTCCGCCTCGTCAGCTTCATCGATCAGAATTTTCCTTTTTCGTTGTCCATCAGCCCTAGGAATATCAGCTGTTTCATCTTTCTCGACAATACTGACTTCAGCATATGCTAGCGGATCGTTGTAATAGGATCTTAGTCCACGTTGTTGAACTTTAATATCTAACCAAACGGCTTTTAAAGGAGGTAATTCATAAAACAGTTTTTCGTTGTCATCTTTTAATTCCAATGAGATTAACCGCATTAAGGGTTCTCTAACTCGCTCTTTCTTTCCTAATTTGACCTTGAACCCACATAATGCCATGGGAAATAAATCATTTACATAGAAATACATTTGAGCGATCGGGAGATCCGTGTTATACAAAGTAAAAAGACCAATCTCATCAACTTCTGCAATTGTCTTCTTGAACACTGAAGGTTTTACGACGGAAACACCAAATATTTTTTCCTTTTTATGATCTTCCAGTTTCACATACTTCTCACAGATTTTTACATCCTTTATATTATGATGTGATATAAGGATTTGCTTGAGTCTTTTGAAGTCTTTGCCAGCATGTCGTTTTGGCACTGCAAAAAATTCTGGGCAAAATTCATGAAAGATCTTTGTTATCCTTTGCTCTTTTACTGTTTTCACCCAAAGAATAACTCCATTACTATGGGTGGAGACATCTAAAAGCCATCCATCAAATTGTTCTTGAATATCCAATCTACTATTTTCCTTTTATTATTTCTTCTAATTCGCTTACTTTTTGTTCTAGCAATTCAATTTTCTTTTCTTGCTCAATTGCAAAAGAGATGAATAGCACTTCAGACAGCAATGGTCGAGCACTCATACTACCAGCATCAGCATGTACTCGAGCAAAATTCATTAATTTATCAAATACTTTTTGTTCTCTGGAGCGTAGTGCTCTTTTGAAGTCTTTCCAACTCTCGATCTCGTGTTCTAACGCAGGTCTAAATGAAGGCACAGTTCTTCCCATAATAATCACTTCACGATTTTGGTAAAATTCCCAGAAAGAAAGTGTTTGAGATCATTAAAAAAAAAATACAATCCAAATTTTCTGATTTTTGTTAATTTTGAGATTGTACTCTGATTTAATCACATTATCACAAAGAAAGTGCAATATGGTGGCGTTCCTCTCACATTAGAGAAAAAGAATCCTAATATGTACAAAAAAAGGAATAAGAAAATAAAATTTTCTTGAGGATACATCATTTAGAGAAGAATTACGATACTTTACTTTAATAAAATTATAAATAGTCAGATTTTCATAATAATTTATTATGGTTGATCAAATTATACTTTTAAATTTCATTGGGATGATCGTTGAACTTTTTATAATAATCTTTGCAGCTGTGTTATTAGTGCTAATACTTAAAAAATACTTTGTTAAGCGTCACAAGCTTACCCGCTTACTTTTCGTGATTTTCGTATGCTATTTCATCGCAATTCTCTTTTCGTGGATATCAAAGATTTTTGTAGTCATACAATTAGATGTAGCTGAAGATGGTTCTGTAATAGCTTGGATAATTCATAGGATATCTGATTTTAGAATTAGCGAATTTTTTGTGACAATCGCAATTTTTCTATCGTATATCTTAAAGGTAAACGTTTTTGAGAAGGGATATAAAACTATTCAAAAGTATGTCACTATCATCTATGGAGTAATAACATGTCTTTATGTCTTAATTATCTATAAGCATGGGAATGTTTTATTAGATATTGGTGCTTTTTTAATCGTATTTGTATATATGGTAATGGTCTATGCACCTTTTTTACGAAGATCGATTCAATCTTATCGAGCAGTAGAGGAAAAAAGCTATAAGCAAGCATTTTTATCATTAGCAATCATGTCAGTTAGTTTTATGCTGATATTCCTCAGTTTCGCAATAGATCGCGTATTTATCTTACTAGGCAGCCCAGGATTTACTCCGTTTTATTATTTCGCTTGGATTTTTGCCATAATTGGAATTTTTGGAGCCTATTATGGATACATCAGACCAAAAGCTAACGAATAACCTATAATTTTTTAAACCTCAAATATTAAATTTTTTATATTCATTTTTTCTTAATTAACTTTAAGAGTATTTTGAAGATAACAAGCCGTGTTTTTTTGTGCAAAAAGTAATACAAGATATTTGGATACTAAATGATGCAGGAGCTGTCTTATTCAATCGTGTTTTTGATAAAAAAGTCGATGAACAATTAATTGGTGCTTTAATTTCTGCTTTGAACCTCTTAGCAGAAGAATTAGAAAGAGGAGGATTATCTAATTTTGAATTGAAAGATAAAAAGTACATTATATTGAAGAAAAATGGAATATCCTTCATTTCAAATTCTCCAAAAAAAGCCAAAGAGAAAAAAGTGCAAGAAGAAATGAAAAATATTGTAGATAAATTCTTTAAGCTGTATCCAAAAGAGATATTTGATAATTGGGATAATGATGTAAGCATTTTTTCTGATTTTGAAAAGCATATCAAAGATAGCCTGCAGGACACTATAGACAAATTTGAAAAAGCCTTTTGGTGATATTTCTATATCCAGCTATCAATTGTCGTATTCTTTAGAGGGACTTTCTTCTTAGAGGACCGAGGCTTCCATTTTAATAATCTCTTCTCTGGAAGATAAGGATGTTGTACGAGATCATATTCAACGTACCTTTCATCATCGTTTATCAGCACCAGCACACTCCCAAAATGCGAAAGAATTTTTCCCCCCTTTGGTCTGAAAAGAGAATTTTCGTGTAAAGGCGCGGTTATAATAATAAGAGGTTTTGCTTTCCAGAGCATTTGCTTAATCCCATCTATTGATCTTAGTAGATCTTCAAAAGTCTGTTTTTCATAACCTTCAAACATGGTTGTAATTCCTGAAATTAATACAACTTTCACATCTTCAAGCATGGAAAGCCTGTTCTCTAAAATTTCAACTATTTGGTCCCATGTAAATGCTCTGCTTATGAGAATATTCTCTAACACTCTCACGGGGGATAAATTCTGAGTAACCGCAAATTTACTAACATTATAAGGATTAAATCGGTTGTTTCCATCGATAAAGGCAATTTTAATACCCTCTCCAAGACCCCCTCTTTGAGGTGATTTTTGAGCAATAACAGAAGTTGTCAATAAAATATTAGTTGTAAGTCTCTTGTTTCCATAAAGCAAATAAACTAGATCTCGATGAAATCCTCCAGAAAGTAACTCATCTAAAGTAGTATCTCCACTTGAGATGAGCAGGGAATGACTATTTTTTTCGTACATTTTGAATCCTGTATTAAAAAAAGACATCAAATCAAATAATGATATAGCAAAATAAAAGTGTCATACACCGACAATTTTTTGAAATGTGCCCATTTTAACCCTAATTAAAAAGTGTTATTTCTTAATTAGAGAAGGGCATTATTTTTAAAGGAAATCCGATTACATGAAGAGGGAGAGAGGAGAATAAAAATAAAAATAAAATAAAATGACCTTAAAAAGATGAGAGGTATACGACAAAAATAATCTTATTTGTAAAAACTAGTCTAGATGATTTTTGGATTTATATAAAATTATAAGATAGCAATGCAAATTAAAAATTTATTAACTAATTCAACCAATATTAATAATTAATAACTTTTTTTAAACAAAAATAAGATATTAAAAGGTATAATCTAATATGGAAAGTCCTTATGCGAATCGATTTTGGCGCAAGAGTTGGGATAAAGGATTGACAGATCTAAATCCAAATACATGGGAAATCTCATATACTGATGCAGTACGAGATACTTTTGATTCACTTTCAGATAAAATGGCGTTAACATATCAAGGATTAGAAATCACATTTGGGCAGTTGGATGAATTCTCAAATCAATTTGCGAATATGCTAATTGATAATGGATTTCACAAAGGAGATGTGGTAGGAATTAATTTACCTAATATCCCAGAATACCCTATAGTACTTATAGGTACTCTTAAAGCAGGTTGTATAGTTTCGGGTGTAAGTCCTCTTATGTCAGATGTTCAAATGCAGTATCAATTAAGTGATTTAGGAGTAGGGGAAAAAAAAGTGGCTTTAGTTACTTTAGACGCTATTTTTGAACATCGGTTAACACCTATCGCATCAACTTTACCTCAACTAAAATTAGTAATTTGGACTAGTGTTGTAGGTTCTTTCCCTAAAGAACAACAAGAAAGAATTAAAGCAGTCATGGAGGTCCCAACAGGAACAGTCACTCCTTTAGAAGGAAAAACTGTTCTAAATTTTCAAGATGATGCGTTAGCGAATTATTCTAACGAGTTACCAAACCTTAAAGTAAGCCCTGATGATATCGCTTTTATTCAATATACGGGGGGAACTACAGGTCCACCTAAAGGAGCGATGCTAACGCATAGAAATTGTGTGGCAGATATCGCAATTGTTCAAAAGTGGCTTGGCTGGGATAGAGGATCGAAAATTGCTCTTTCAGGGTTCCCCTTTTTTCATATAGCTGGTACTTTTTTCTTTGAAAATTGCTTGTGGCTTGGTTGGGGGCAAGTACTTATACCTAATCCTAGAGATACTCAAAGCATTTGTAATGAAATGAAAAAATATAAACCAACAGCTCTTGTGAATGTACCGTCTTTATATCAACTATTAATCAACACTAGAAAGTTTAAAAGATTAGATCATTCTAATCTGGAATTTTGTATTTCTGCTGCTTCTCCATTCCCAGTGGAATCACAAAAAGACTTAGAAAGCATAGTAGGAGAAGGAAAATTATTAGAAGTGTATGGAATGACAGAAACATCTCCATTAACAACCATGAATCCCTTTCAAGGTGAGAGAAAATTAGGTTCAATAGGTTTACCCTTGTTAAATACGGAACTAAAACTTGTAGATCCAGATACAGGAGAAGAAGTACCATTAGGAGAACCTGGAGAAATATGTGTAAAGGGTCCACAAGTAATGAAAGGGTATTATAACAAACCAGAAGAAACTGAGAAAGCAATTGACAAAGATGGTTTTATACATACAGGGGATGTAGCAATTATGGATGAAGAGGGATACCTCAGAATTGTAGATAGAACTAAAGACATGATAATTGTAGGAGGCTATAAAGTTTTTTCGGCAAAATTAGAAGATACACTAACCAAACATCCTGCAATTGAAATGGTGGCAACCATAGGTCTCCCAAATCCAGACAGACCTGGTTCTGAAATTGTAAAAGCCTATATACAACTGGATCCCGATTACGAATATGATGGGGATGAAGAAGCATTAAAAGAGAGTATTATAGCCTTTGCAAGAGAACATTGTGCTCCCTATGAAGTTCCAAAACTCTTAGAAATCTCTGAAGAACTCCCATTAACCGTAGTGGGAAAAGTAGATAAGAAACTTTTAAGAAAAAGTGAATAAATCGTTAACTATTTTTTATTTTTTTATATCTCCTATTTTTCGATGATTAATCCTAAAATTTTACTTATTTTCTTCAAAGTACCAATTGCTTTCTTCTCATGATCGTAAGCTCCTTTTAATGGGGGAACAGCTAATTTGATTTTCTCTTGGAAGTCACCTTCTTTAATGTTAGATTCTCTGAATTCCTCCAGTTTTTCTGCAACTTCTAAATATGCATCTCCAGCTTCATTTAATAAGATAGCTAACTCACCTTTGGCTAATCTTGATTGATTCTTAAACCATTTGCTTTGCCATTGCCGCCCCCATATGTGGAAGGTAATAGCATGGCAATCAAGATACGCCTGCATCATACCACGCAACATCTTCTCATCCTGAATGTCTCTTATAAAAGATTCAAGTCCTTTTAATCCAAAATTTTCTGGTCCAGTAACAAATGCTTTACCCTTCATATCTTCAAATTTAACTTCAGGATGAACTATGAGTTGACGGTTAAATCCTGGGTGAACAGATTGCCATTCAACCATCGTTTTAATGATCATTTTTAGTTTCTCATCATTCGATTTTGGAGTGACTGATTTTTTTATAGAAGAAAAACTAAATAGAGCAGGATACTTAGAAAATTGTTCCCATGTTATATCACCATCAAGACCGGGACCCCACCTCGCAATACATCTAATAACTCGGTCTTTTTTAGCACCAGAATCTTTATATCCAAATATCAAAAATGATTCAGGACCTTCTACGTGAATTCCATGACCTTCATTTAGATGCTTTTTAATGAATCCCCAAGCTTCCTCAAGATCACCTCCTATTGTTGGACCACGTATCCAATCTGTAAAATAACCGAATAAACCTCTCAAACGTTTAGGAGAACCATCTAGGCTCATATACATTGGACCATAATGATATGGAGAATAAGCAAACACCATTGCTTCTCCACAAGCCATAACTACATCTTCATGTTGTAAATTTGTCTCACCCTCAAAACGTAATAAGATATCATGAACACTTGCCCAACTAAAAGACGATCCTACTGTTGATTCGTCAGCTATTTTTGCTAGACGGTCTAAAACTAATTCACTCATGATTTTCACGTCTTTCTAATATATTAAAGAGTATTAAAGCAACCTATTATTAAAATTTTTCAGGCAAGTTCATCTTCGACAATTGAAACTATTTTGGGAAAAACATCACCAATTTTTTCATGTATTACTACTGCAGCAGAAGTATCCATATCAGTCTCTTGGATATTTATAATAGCAAACCTTGCACCAAGAGATAAAGCTTTTTGAGGGTACCATGCTACAGGATAAACGACTAAACTACTTCCTAATACTATCATTAGATCACAATCTTTTAACATTTGATCTGCTGCAGCTAAAACAGAAGATTCTAATGGTTCTCCAAAAAAAATTGCATTTGGTTTTAACATTCCATTGCATGTTTCACAAGAAGGTGTTTTTCCTTGTAAAACTTGATTAACCATATTAGTTATGGGAAAAATTCTACTACATTGTAGACATTTAGCTTCCATAACGTTCCCATGGAACTCAACGATGTTCTTGGTTTTTGCTTTATGATGGAGACGATCGATATTTTGTGTAAGAATCCCTTCAAGCTTTCCGAGTTTCTGAAGTCTAGTGAGCGCTTTATGACCCTTATTTGGTCGTGCGCTAAAGATTGCCCTTCCCGTTTCAAGCATAAATTCCAAATTTTTAGTAGGGTGAGCTATATATGAGTCGATTGATGCATATTCATAGGGATCTACTTTTTCCCATAAACCTGTTCCGGGAGATCTAAAATCAGCAATTCCACTTTCAGTTGACATTCCTGCTCCAGTCAATACCACTATGTTATTAGATTTTAAGATTAAATTGGCAAATTTCTGTATTTTATCTTCTATAGTACTCATATATATTACTCACAGATTATTAAAATATAAAGAAATACATATTATTATTCAAAAATCCTCATCAAAAAATAAAAATTTAATAAATGGATTTTTTATTAATCAAGTATATTAATATTAATTTACTCAAACATGAAAAGTTCAATACTTCAATGAATATATTTCAGAAGAAACGTTTTGAACAGCAACATGGACTGAGTAATTCAAATTGCCCGTAATGGTGAATAGGTAAAATTCCTGAAGATTCTCATCGTTCATTTATATACAAGGTATGTGTCGTAGGTGATGGTGGAGTAGGTAAAACTTCCATGGTTCTTCGCTACTGTGAAAATAGTTTTAAAGAAAATTATATTATGACAATTGGATCCAACTTTTCGACCAAGCAGGTTGAGTTAGAGAATTATCCAAATTACCTAATCAAGCTCCAGCTCTGGGATCTCGCGGGGCAGAAACATTTCAGCTTCGTACGACCACCATTTTATAGAGGTGCTAGCGGTTTAATATATGTTTTTGATCTTACAAGAAGGAGCTCATTTCAAAATATTCTTGAATGGAAACTTGAAGTTGAGAAAGTAATTGGGAACGGAAAGCCAAGTATTTTGGTTGGGAATAAGATAGATTTAGCAGAACAAGGAAAGAGAGAAGTTGGGGAAAAGGATGGATTAGCATTAAAAGATGAGATAAACGCTATTAGTTATTATGAGACAAGTGCAAAAGACGATTTGATGATCAATCCAGTTTTTAGGGATGTAACCCTTGCTATCTTGAAGAATAGTCAAAAGATTTAACTTTTTATTGAACATAAACATTAAGTTAAAATTAATTAAATTATTTACATAACTAAATTTAATCTAATATTATTAAAGAAATTTAGAAGGTTAGTATTTATATGTTTGGTGGAGGAGGTCGACAATATGATCGAGCCTTAACTGTTTTTAGTCCTGAGGGACGCTTATTTCAAGTAGAGTATGCTTTAGAGGCAGTTCGACGAGGGACACTTGCCGTAGCAGCAAAATCAAAAGAAGATGTATGTATAGCAGCTCAGATAAAAATTCCTTCACGGTTAATGGATGCTGATTCAATTGATAAGATCTTTCAGATAGATGAACATATTGGAGTAGCAATATCTGGTTTACATGCCGATTCACGCACACTAATCAATTATGCAAGGGTTCAGGCACAATCATTTCGCTTAACTTATGATGAACCAGTTCGATTGAATATGTTGGCAAAAACCATAGCAGATTTGAAACAAATGTATAGTCAATACGGGGGAATTCGTCCATTTGGTTGCGCTCTTTTCTTCATAGGAATTGATGCGGGAGGACCTCAAATTTATACAACATCTCCTAGCGGAATCTATCGTTCGTTCAAAGCTTATGCACTAGGAAATGGAGAAGCCATTGCAAGAGAAAAATTAGCTGAAAATTATAAGGATGGAATGACATTCGAGGAGATTGTTCTTCTTGCGTTAAGAACTCTTAAAGAATCAATAGATGATGAAGCAACAAAAGAAAATGTTCGCTTAGCTTATATTAAAGGTGATACTAAAAAGTTCATGGTAGCTAATAAGCCTGAAATTGAAGAATACTTAAATAAATTAGTATAAATTT
>JBHLRJ010000028.1:0-35863 GCA_048882645.1 Candidatus Thorarchaeota archaeon | reverse complement strand
AAGGATCGCACTATTTCCTTTCTTGAAAGATTTGCTCGGGGGGATTATGGTGATAAACCTTTTTACTTACACTGTTCATTCCCAGATCCTCATTATCCCATCAATCCTCCAGAACGTTACAAAGAGATGTATAGACCAGAAAATATGACTCTTCCCTCAAATTTTTCAGATATAAAAAATTTATATAACCATCAGTATTTGGGACAACATCTTAAAAATCCACCATTTAAAAGGGCATTTTTACGAGAAAGTACAGAAGAAGAAATACGAATGATCACAGCATTAACGTATGCATCAATAAGTTATGTGGATGAATGTATAGGGCAGATTTTAAGCTCATTAGACAAATTAGGATTAGTTAAAAATACTATTATTATCTTTTCCAGCGATCACGCTGATCTTATGGGCGAGCATGGCCTACTATTTAAAGGTCCAGCTCCTTTTAATGGTGTGTTACAATTACCATTGATATGGAAAGTCCCAGAATTAACTAAACCCAGACAAGTTTCAGAGTCTTTAGTAAGCTCCATTGATTTACCTAAAACAATTCTCAATCTCTTGGGAATCAAAGAAAAGTATCATCCGCCTGACATGCAAGGTTTTGATATTAGTCAAGTATTAGCAGATTCGAGTAAGAAAGTAAGAGATTGTTGTTTTATTGAGAATGATGAAGAAGTCGGTCCTCTTAAATCCCGAATAAGACATTTAGTTACTGAAGATTATAAATTGACAATTTATGAGGGATATGAAAATTATGGAGATCTTTATGATCGAAATAAAGATCGTGAGGAATTAAATAATTTGTGGTATGATCCAGACTACCATGAAAAGCGTTGCGAATTATTAGATAAGCTATTACATGAGAATCTAAAAGCACAGAGTCGATATCCTAAAAGAATTGCTGGATCTTAAAAAAAAATTGAAATTAAAATAAATATATATCAAATTTAACTTATTGTTTAGACATCTCAGCGTGGAATTGGTGTTCTGCATCCTTGCGTAACTCTGATGGTTTTCTATACCGAGGTAGCTTAATATTTATCCTCTTTATTATACCTGTAAACTCAAATGGTGCTTTATAGTCTTCGGTGATGGGTGAAAGGCTATTCCTCCCAATGTCTAATCCAGTAGAAGATATCATTCGCATTACATATGGAACTTGAATAGAACCACATTCTTTTCCTTCTATTGTAAGATTGATGGTACCATTCCTTCCTTTTCGTACAAAATTAACTCCAACTGAGCAATCTCCGGACGGAACAGAAATGTTTGAACGTACTATGTGGTGTTCTGTGAAGATATTATAGTCAAATATGGATATATTGTCTTTAATATACCAACAGTATCCACAATTTTGAGTTCCCATAGCTACTAATACACCATCATCTCTTTCACTTGAACGTTTGATGTCTGCGGTCATTATCCAAGTTCGATTCCCTACAGCAGGTGATACTTCAGCTGGTAAATGAGCAATCGGAGGATAATAGGTGTACTCTCGATGTGCATGAGGTGATCCCGGCTCAAATCGAACCCCGAATAGCTCGCCTCTTCTATCATCTAATGGTAATACCCCATGTTTGCCAGCTTCAACCCACCATAGGTCGATTAATTTCCGTAGTTTATCAGGATGTTTTTCAGCTAAGTTATTACACTCTGAAAAGTCTTCTCTTAAATTATATAGTTCCCACTCTTTATCGTCATATGGATCACCTTGTCTATGAGCGGTTACTGCTTTCCAACCATTAGCCCAAATACCTCGGTGGCCAAACATTTCAAAATGTTGGACTTGTTTACGAGATATTTCTTCAGGAGCATCAAATGTATAAGCCATTGATGTACCTGATATAGGTATCTGGTTGAATCCTCGATATATCGAAGGTGGTGATATTTGGAGGATATCTAATATTGTTGGTGTAATATCTGTGATGTAATGAAATTGAGTTCGCAACCTACCCTTATCTTTAATTCTTTTTGGCCAATGGATAATCAATGGATCTCGAACACCACCTCCAAAAATATGTGATTTATACCATTTAAGAGGTGTATTGCCCACTTGTGCCCATCCCCAAGGAATGTTACTGTGACTATGTGGTCCACCAATGTCATCTAATCTATCTTGTATGGCATCTACGTCCTCTGAAACCGCATTGAAGTATTTGAATTCATCCATTACACCCGTATGTCCCCCTTCCATGCTTGCACCATTATCGGCTAGCAATATAATAAGTGTGTTATCCAATTCACCTAATTCATCAAGAAAAGAGATTAACCTCCCAATATGATGATCTGTGTGATCAAGAAATGCTGCAAAAGCTTCTTGAAGCCGTAATGCAAATTTTTTCGCATTTTCTGACAACTTATCCCATGGTTGTACTCCCGGATTAAGAGGGGCAAGTTTTGTGTCAGGAGGAATAATACCCATCTGAAGTTGTCTTTCGTACCATTCTTTTCGAATGACATCCCACCCAGCATCAAATCGACCTCGATATTTTTCAACAAACTCCCTTGGTGCTTGATGTGGGGAATGTGTCGCACCAGTTGCTAGATAAAGGAAAAAAGGTTGATCTGGTCTTATGGATTTTTGGTCACGTATGAACTGAATGGATTTATCAATGAAATCTTCAGTAACGTGATATCCTTCTTCTGGGGTATAAGGAGGATCAACGGGATGATTATCATATGTTAATTCAGGATAAAATTGATCGGTCTCACCTTGCATAAATCCATAGAATCTATTAAACCCACGTTGAAGAGGCCAATGGTCAAAAGGTCCTGCTACTGAAGCTTGTTCCATAGGAGCAAGATGCCATTTACCAACAGCCATGGTAGCATAACCCTCGTTACGAAGGATTTCTGCTAGAGTAGCTGCATGTGGTGTGATATATCCTCGCATATTAGGAAATCCAGGATTAAAATTAGAAATAGCTCTCATACCTACAGTATGATGATTTCGTCCGGTTAACAAACAAGCTCGAGTAGGAGAACATAATGCAGTCGTATGGAAGTTAGTAAATCGAATACCATTTGCGGCTAGACGATCAAAATTTGGTGTTTCGATACTAGATCCATAACAACCAAAATGGGCAAAGCCTGTGTCGTCAAGCAGGATTATTATCACATTTGGGTTACCATCTCCGATTCGTTTTGGAGCAGGCCACCATGGAATAGATTCATTATGAGTGCGACCAATCACACCCTCAAATTTTTCATATTTATTCAAATTAATTTCCTCTTTTTGTCTCAATCAAAAATATAATTAATTATATTTTAAACCTTATTGTATAAAAATTTTAAATTAAGCTCTCTTATTCTCAATTCTTTAATTTAATACACAATTATATTTTGTTAAGTTTATATTTCACTAATTTTTAACAATAAAATAATCGGGCGTTATTATATGAGGAAGAGTAAGCTGATGTCTTTAGAAGATGCAATTACTTCTTATGTACAAAATGGTGATCTGGTAGGCTTTGGGGGGCTTTCTTTTTGGAGAAAAGCAACTAGTGCTTGTCGAGAGATTATCCACCAAAATAAGAAAGATTTATCAATTTGTACTTTTGTGGGTGGAATTGAAATAGATATGCTTATAGCAGCAGGTTGCGTTTCACAAATAAGGAGTTGTTTTGTTTCTTTTGAAATCTTTGGCATGGCTCCACATTACAGAAATGCCGTAGAATCCGGTTCTATAAAAATCTCTGAAGAAAGTGAAGCTACAATTGCCTTGGGCTTACGTGCATCTTATTTGAAAGTACCTTTTATGCCTTTAAAGGGAATTATTGGAACGGATATTCCCAAAGTTAGAAATGATATTAAGCAAATTGAAGACCCCCTTGGCTCCGGGACTCAGGTAATGGTAGTACCTAAGATCGATTTAGATGTAGCGATTTTACATGTACCATATGCTGATGAATATGGAAATGGAAATATACCAGGGGCTGTGTGGATGGATGCGGATATGGCAAAAACAGCAAAAAAAACAATAATAATTTGTGAAAAATTAGTGGAAACAGAGGATATAAGAAACTTACCGGGAAAAGCACAGTTACCACTACAAACAACCACAGCTGTGGTAAAACTACCTTTTGGAGCGCATCCTACAAGTTGCTACCCTATATATACCTTTGATCCAATTCACATTCAATCGTATCTTAAAACAGATTTTAGTGATTATAGAAAGAAATATATTGATATAAATTCTCAGGCACAATATCTGGAAAATGCAGGTGGAGCCAAAACAATACTAAATATCTTACTTTAATAATAATTTACATATGCTTACATTAATGAGAGGATGAATATGGTTGAAATAAATGAGACATTAAAATTAATAGAAAATAGAAGAACTATTCGTGCTTATAGTAAGAAAAAACTAACTCAAGATGAAATTAATACTATTATACATGGAGCTATGAGAGCTCCCACCGCAGGTAATATGATGATGTATTCTATTATCCAGGTCACAGATCAAAATATGAAAGACAAGCTTGTTACCACCTGCGATAATCAGCCTCATATCGCTAAGGCCCCACTGGTTCTCATATTCCTAGCAGACATGCAGCGTTGGTGGGATTATTTTTCATTATGTAAGGTGCCTGAATTATGTGAGGATTTGGGTGAAGTATTTCAAACACCTCAAGAATCTGATTTACTTCTTGCATCTTGTGATGCCCTAATTGCTGCCCAGAATGCAGTTATAACTGCAGAATCTTTAGGGATAGGATCTTGTTATATTGGGGATATTACTGAAAACTATGAAATCCATAGAGAAATGTTCAATCTCTCAAAGTGGACATTTCCAATTGCTATGGTTTGTTTTGGGTACCCCAAAGGTGATAAAGAAAAGATCCCTTTAAAATCACGTTTTCCTCAGAAATTTATCCACTTTAAAAATAAATATAGAAGATTAGCCAAGAAAGAACTAATAGAAATGTTTCAAAATACTGATAGAAAAATCTCTGAGAAAAATGCCAAAAATTTAGGACAAGATGTTTACCTTCGTAAAACAGGAGCTGACTTTTCGAAGGAAATGAGAAGATCTGTAAAAGTAGCAATTGAAGAATGGATATCTGAAAATGATAAATAAAATTATATTAGGAGGAGAGTAATGTGAGTAAATATTCGAATGATTATACAGTCGATGAAATGATGACTGTATTAATGTCAAGGGAAGTAAGAAATGATGATGTTATGATAGTCGGAGTTGCAACACCAATGGTGTGGGCCGCTTTCACTCTAGCTAAAGTAACTCATGCTCCAGATGCGATCTACCATTATATAATGGGAAATACTTTTGTATCCGAAGCTCGTCAAGTTTCTCTACTATATCTTGAAATGAATACGGCAAGAGCATATCGATTTCAAGACAGTGTAGAATGCACTTTGGAATCTCTTCCTTCTGATAAACTAACCACTATTGAATTCTTTAGACCCGCTCAGATTGATCAGTATGGCAATACAAATAATATATGTATAGGAGATTGGAATAAACCAAAACTAAGACTTCCTGGAGCTGCGGGTATCTTAGATTTTAGTATGTTTTATAAACGGGGATCTTTTCTCTACACACCAAGGCATGATACGAGAGTTTTTACTGAAAAGATTGATTTTATTTCAGGTGTTGGTTTCCCTAATGGCAAACCTTCTATCTGTGGAGGAGCGGGGCCTCAATGTGTAATAACTAGTTTAGCTTATTTGGATTTTGATGAATCAACGAGAAAAATGAGGCTTACTTCTAATCATCCAGGAATTGATATTAAGACAATTAAAGAATCAACTGGATTTGAATTAGTAATTCCTAAAGATATAAAAGAAACTTTAGCTCCCACTGAGAATGAAATTAAAATTCTAAGGGAAGAAGTAGATCCTCTAGGGATTAGAAAATTAGAAATCCTCTCTGGAAAGGAAAGAGAAGAATTTTTAGAGAAGATTATTGAAAAGGAATTATTAATGGAAAAGAGGTTCCCAAAACTTCTAATAAAATAAATCTAATCCTATAAAAAGTCGAATTATTCCAAAAAATAGGATATATAACTCTTTCCAGCTCTATTTAACTTATTTAATTTCATAATTTTGTAAATACGTGAAAAATTGATCACCTTTATAAACAATAGTAATTTTATAATAATTTAATTACTGCACTAGATTAGAATTTACGTCAGTAAAGAAATGATTTTTTTATATGAATAAATAAATATTTAATTAAATAAAATACATTTAACCAGGAAAATTCTTATGGAACAGAAATATATTCCAGAAATTGAGAAAGAGTGGTCAAAAATCTCTTATAAATGGCGAAGATTATTACCAAAAACGAAAGACAGACCACCATCTCCAATAAAATTTGAACCTGATGACAAAACTTTTGAAGAACTTATTGAACGATCTAATAAAATTATTGTCGATATTATTAAAAAGGCTAGGATTAAAGCTACAGGTCATGCTAAATTAATAACTACAGATAAAATTGTAATAGATCCACGTGTACGGTGGAAGTGTCAAATTCCCGTATGTTTTGGTTTTGGAACTAGTATAAATTGTCCTCCACATTCTCCAACAACCGAAGAAATGAAAGAAATTGTAAATAGTTATAAATTTGCTATTTTAATTTCATTTTATCCCCCGATAAAAAACCATGTTTTTCCCACCATTCTTTTAGGCGTACAAGGAGATGTAAATTTATTAAGTCAGATGGTCGGGATGATAGAAGGAGAAGCAACTTATATGGGTTATTATCTTGCTATGGGTTTTAAAGGTGGACCGTGTGTTGGTTGTGGATTTTTTTCTCCAGAATATTTTAAAGATTTAATGCAACAAAAAAAGATACCCCCTTGTCCCGTGCTCGATAATCAAATGTGCAGGCAATATTTAAGAGCTCGACCAGCATTAGAGGCGTGTGGTGTCGATAGTTTTGCTACAGCAGTTAAGTGTGGTGAAAAAGCACCGTATGTAATTAATCCTGAACATCCTCAAGAATCAGTACCGTTTGTTGTTTGGCATGGCATTGTTTTAATAGTATAAAAAAATACATTATGAGGAAATATGAGAGGTAATCCTATAAAATGAAAAATATAAGTTCCACATATGATAGTAAAAGTTATAACGATGAATATTATATTAATAGAATCATAGCGGCAGTTAATATACTTGATTTTTATTCTATGAAGGAAGCTATAAAAAAAGCAGTAGATATGCATGTTTCAATGGTTGATATTATTAAGAAGGGTGTATTAAAAGGATTAGAAGAATCAGGAGAAATGGGATTAATACTAGCAGCAGAAGCTTTAGAAGGAGAAATCATATCTGCTGATGAGGAAGATCAGAAAAGATTAACTAAATCCCAAAATTATTCTGGAAAAGTTGTTATCGGGACTATAAAAGGAGATATTCATAGTTTGGGTAAAAATATTGCAACTATTATTATGAAGTCATACGGTATAAATGTGATCGATCTTGGGGTAGATGTGGATCCTAAAAAATTTGAAGAATTCGCCTATTTACCGGAAGTTAAAGTTGTTGGTATATCTTTTCTACTTTCTTCAGCAGAAACTAGAATTAAAGAAGTAATGGCATTATTAAAAAATGGAGAATTAAAAAATAAAGTAAAAGTAATTCTAGGAGGTGCTGCTGTATCACCAGAAATCGCGGAAGAAACAAATGCAGATGCTTATGCCATAGATGCAGTACAAGGTGTTAATATCATCGAAGAATGGCTGAGAAAGTAGATTGTTTTATAAAAATTTGATCTTTTTTGTTTTATTTTGAATTAATTTATAAATAACCATAAAAAGAATTAACAAGAAATCGTTGATCTATGAAATACACAAAGGAAAACAGGTATACTCTCATTTTGGAGCCAACATCCAAACGAATAAATGTGGATTGTGGTTCATCAGTTTACGAAGCGATTTTTGCATTAAACTTTCCTATGGGGGCATTGTGTGCGGGTAAAGGAACATGTGGAAAATGCATTATCCACATTATAGATTCTAATCCCAAAATTTCAGAAGCATCTGAGAAAGAAATTAAAATATTAGGCAATGAAAAATTAAAATCAGGATATAGATTGGCATGTCAGACAAAAATTTTAGGAGATTTAAGAGTATATCTAACTGAATCATTAATTCCAAAAGGACCAAGAATCATTGTAGACTCAGATCTAAAATCTCTTAGAATAAATGATGATATTGAAAATCAACCAATTGTTGTTTCTCAATTATTTGACATTGACATTTCAGATTCAACCAATCTAAGAAGTGATTTATCTCTTTTAGAAGACTCTATAAAAGAAGAATATGATAACTTTAAAATATTTAAAAATCGCCTTTCAACCTCTTTAGATGATTCTCTTTATAATATTATAAAAAAACTTCCACAGATTTTGAGAAAACAAAATAGTAAAATCACTGGCTTTTTCAGGAAACTATTAGTAGACGAACCGTGGATACTTTATGATATTGATGCTGGAAATGTTACTGACAAGCTCTTTGGATTAGCAGTCGATATTGGGACTACTACTATTGTAGGTTATCTGATTTATTTAAAAACAGGTGAAATTGCAGCCATTTCTGCCATGTTGAATCCTCAAGTTAAGATCGGCGAAGATATCATTTCAAGAATTAATTATATTGTCAAGAATAATGCAGTGGAAAAAGCTAAAGAATTATTAATCAATGCGGTGAATGATATAATTGAGGATACTTGCAATAAGGCTAACATTTCTATTTCAGAACTTAGAGATATTTCAATTGTCGGAAATACGGCAATGCATCATATGTTTTTTGGAATACCAACTGAGTTTTTAGCTATTTCACCTTATAATCCCGTATTTAAAACACCAACTAACTTAAGCGCTGGTACCCTTGGTATCAAATGTAATTCTAATGTAAATGTGTATTCTCCTCCTGTGGTTGCAGGTTATGTAGGAACAGATACAATTGGATGTATTATTTCATCTAAAATTAATACATATAAGAGATTTTCTCTTTTGATTGATATTGGGACTAATGGAGAACTTGTATTAGGAAATAAGAATGGACTTGTTGCGGGTTCATGTGCTGCAGGTTCAGCTCTTGAGGGTGCTCATATTTCACATGGTATGCGTGCTTCAGAGGGCGCAATAGAGTCAGTTATAATAGATAGAGAAACATTAGAACCTTCCATAGATATAATAGGAAACCAAACTCCTATTGGATTGTGTGGTTCGGGACTTGTTGATGTTGTTGCGGAAATGTTGAGATCTAAAATTATTACTCGTGCAGGAAAATTTAATAGTAAGTCAACAAAAGTAATTGATCACAGAAGAGTTGTGAAAAAAAAAGATGGATACCATTATATATTATATAATAAGGAATGGGATAATGAACTGGTTCAAACAACTACTAATCATGATAATGTTAGGGAAATTACCATATCTCAAAAAGATATTAATCAACTTCAATTAGCAAAAGGAGCATTCTTAGCAGCAGCTAATTTATTACTTAAAATGGAAAATAAAACACAAATTGATCTGGAGCAGGTTCTTTTAGCAGGTGGCTTTGGAACTTACATTAATAAAGTAAATGCTGCTTTTATTGGTTTATTCCCTGAAGTCGATCAAAGTAGCATTTTTCAAATAGGAAATTCAGCTGGAGTTGGCGCACAATTATTCATAAAGGATTTAGAGCAGAGAACTCTAGCAAATTCAATCGCTCATAAGATAAAATATCGAGAGATTGCATCATTACCATTATTTCAAAAGGAATATACTTTTTCTCTTTACTTTCCACACTATAATCTAGACCTATTTCCTATGATAAAACATAAGTATAATAAAATACCTTTAAAATGAGATTTTAAAAAAATTTAATTAATGTTATATTTTTTACATTAGAATTATATATGTATAATAGTAGTAGGCTAAACTAAAAAAGATGCAATGAAAACAGGAAAAGGAAGAATCTTAAAAAGAAAATCAGGTAATCGTAAATATGACAGTTTTTGGATTTATGTCCCCAGTAAAATTTCAAAAGATTTAGATTTTCCTTTTAGAGATAAAGAAGAAGTCTTAATAGATTTAATAGGAGAGCATCTGAACATTCGTAAGATCCATAATTTAAGTGAACTTACTAAAGCTTATGGGGTTGAGGATGCTACAATCCCGAAAATTATTGAAAGTAAAGCATCATATAATAAAGATAAGCCATTCATTTATTATCGAGATAGAGTTTATTCATATCAAGAGGCTAATGCTATTTCAAATCAAATAGCTCATGCGATATTAAAATTAAATAAAAAATTACAATTAGATAAACCTAAAATTTCTCTAGTATTTCCTAATTGTCCAGAATCTCTTTTCTGTTGGTTAGGTGTAGCAAAGTCGAGCTCTGTTTTTGTGCCTATTAGTTATTTACTAAAAAAAGAACTATTAGAGTTCGTTTTAAAAAACAGTGATACGGAAATATTAATAGTTGATTATGAATATTATGCTAATTTCGAAGAAATAAGAGACAAAGTACCCAAAATTAAAAAGGTCTTTATTCGTAATGCGCCAGATGATTATAAATTCGATAAAAAGTGTGTTGAATTTGAAGAACTCTTCTCGGAAAATTTCGAAAATCCAGAACTCAATATAAATAGGTTTAATCCACTCGAAATCTCATATACTTCAGGAACAATGGGTAACCCCAAAGGAGTTTTGTACAGAAATTATTACACCTTATCAGGAATTAGTGTAGTAAGAGGATGGGAAGATTTAGGATTTAATATTGACAATGTTAAATTTTATTGTCCTTTACCTTTATTTCAAGGATTTGAGCGATATTTCGTGATAATTCCTGTAATGTATTTTGATGGATCGATAATAATCGCAGAAGATTTTGACACTTCCACTTTCTGGAGAGATATTGAATTCTATAAACCTGATTGTTTTTGCTATTATGGTGCGTATTTGACAGCACTCGTAAATCAACTACCAAAAGAAATTGATAGAAATCATTCAATTAAATATGCTTTTGGTGCCGGTGCCTTAAAAAAGGTATGGGAAACCTTTGAGAGAAGATTTGGCTCCTCTGTAATCGAGATGTGGTCTTTAGTTGAGGGGATTGGGCTTACAATAAATACTAAAGGTTCTAAGGGGGGAAAACTAGGATCTATAGGTAAACCAGCAATAGGATTTGATATTAAAATCGTTGATTTGGAGGGAAAAATAATGCCCCCAGGACGAGATAATATAGGAGAAATTTGTGCAAGATTAAGACTTCCTTATGAACTTGAATATTACAACTTAGAAAAAGAAATAGCAACAAGGAAAGGGAAAGATAGATGGGTTTACACTGGAGATTTTGGTTATTCAGATCATGATGGTTTTATTTATTATTTAGGAAGGAAATCAGATATGATTAAAAGAGGAGAAAATATATTTTTTGCCATAGACATCGAAATAGTAGCAAATTCACATCCACGTGTTGTTAGAAGTGCTGTTTTCGAAGTTAATAATAATAAAAATTCCAAAGAAAAAGAATTAAAAATATGTGCTGAGATAAAAAAGGGAGCAAAAATGACTCCTCAAGAGTTTTATGACTTTTTAAAGCAAAACCTTGCCTATTTTATGGTTCCACGTTATATTGAATTTAAAGTGGAATTGCCAAAAAACGCAAATGAATTTATTCAAAAATTCATCCTTAGAAAAGAATGGGAAGTAGGAAAATCGCAAAAAAACACTTATGATGCAAAAGTATCATTCTAGTTTTATAATTGAATTTAGTATTTGAGTAAATCCCCTTTTACTTCAGAGAAAAAAGGATTTTATATATTAAGAGAGCCTTGTTAGTAATAAGTTCTAATAAACTTGATTTAAAAAATGCTAAAAAGATTACTAGGAAAAATTAAATTTCTGGATTTAATTATCAAATTAAAAAAGAAAATTTTTCATTTTTACTTCTTTTTATCTTGAATATCATCTACGATTCTATCAATTATTTCCATATCCTTAGATTTTTTCCGTTTTTTTGCATAAATTACGACAGCGATTATTACTCCTGCTCCTACACCTGAAGACCCGATGATAATATACAACATCATATTATCTTCCTTACCGTTAATTATACCAGGAACGGGTTCCATTGCCCAAAGCCAAGTATTATTAGCAAATAATCTGTTATCTGCTTTATTAATATTTATATCTTGGAGGATTATTTCATTACATATCCATGTAACAGTCCCACTACCATAATCGAGAGTTGCTACTAATAATTCACCTATAATATCACGAATAAGAGGTACAAGATCAGAAGATGATAAAGTCTCATCTATTGAAGCTGAGGGGATTGTATAGAGTTGATTAAGACCGTTTGTTAATATATGTGGTTGAATTATGTCTGAAGTATAAGCTTCTGGACCGAAATATTCTTTGTAATAAACTCCAAATTTATTTGAAACACTAACAATTGAATCATCTCTGTCATCACCTATTAAGAAAAGAGGACGACCTGAAGAAACCCACGTTGCTAATGAGTTTAATTCTGCTTCACTCCATGAAGTACCACCCTCACAGACGATTAAGATATCATATTCTTTTAAAACATTGATTGAAATTATATCAGTAATTACTTCCATGGTAGCTCCTAGTGCGATTGCATCATTAATGTATATTGAAAAATCCATATAATTATATTCTCCATGACTTCTAATCCAGCCTATTTTTTTGGGGTGTAAGAAATCATGTTCAACTATAATAGGTCCTAAGTGAGAACCAGAAGTTGGATCCCTTACAATATAAATTCCATCATATGCTTCAATATAATAATAATGCTCTCCTAAGCTTAGTGTCGTCTGAAATTGATACATAACTCCGTCATAATAAGAAAGATCACTAGGATCTATTTTTATCATCGTATATTGAATGTCATCTATATAAATTCTAACATAATCTGGAGGTGCATTATCTAAATCTAGGTAAGTTGTTAAAAATGTAAATGAAGAAGAATTTCCAAATCCTAAATAGGGAGTTACTGTTGTCTCGAGAAGTGAAGGGGCTTCCAAGTTTGTTGAAGTTACAGTTAGCTCTAATACCCCCATTGGATAATATGTATCAAATTTCCCATCAGTTATATTGAAATAATAATGATAAACACCTGGAGAGAGTTGGATCGTGAAATTATAAATAATACCACTCATAAAATCATAATTAGTTTCAGTTAGTTTTGTCATAAGATAACGAGTACCATTTATAGTAACATTAACAGAAAGTGGACCACTACCATCGGGATCGGAATAATTCAATTTAAAATTGAATAAGGTGCGAGAGTCACCTGTTATTGGATCAACTTCTACATTATTAATTATTGGAGTATTATAATTATGGTTTGTACTCGCAAGCCAAATCCATGTATTATTACTTAGTAAATTGTTATCTACTGTGGATATTTCAGAATTTGTAAAACAATCATCCGTAACCCATAAAACTCTTCCAGAACCATATTGTAAAGATGCTACTATTAAGTTATCGTTTCTATCTTTAATTAAAGGGGTAATATACCTATTAGAAGCAGAGGATATCGTACATTCGGGAAATGGAAAGAAAACTGTAGATACTCCAAATGTGACTTCGTGAGGAGATAAAATTTGGGATGAATTCCCAGATGATCCTGCGAAGGTTGAATAAAATACTTTAAACGCAGAGGTTACACTGACTTGAGATGCATCTCTTTCATCTCCCAAAATTAAGATTGAATTTCCATTTATCACCCACTCTTTTAAAGTTTTTAATTCATTAGTCGCCCAGCTAGCTCCTCCTTCATTCACAACAATTAAATCAAAATCTTGCAACGTCGATGCATTAACTTCAGATGTAAACGTTGTTATAGTCGCACCCATAACTCTAGCATCATTCAGAATTTTAGTATATGAAGAATTTGATAATTCTCCATGAGTTCTTATCCAAGCTATGCTTTTATTTGTTAAGGGGGCAATATATACGATTGGACCAATTGAGCTACCCGTAGACGTGGTTCTTTCTGCATCAGAAGCATTGAAATGATATAAGTGTGATCCAACATTTAGTAATGTTTCATATTCATAAATAGTTCCATCGATGTAATAATTGTCATATGGATCTTGTTTTTCCATTAAGTAAGGAATGCCGTCGATTATTACATTAACAAATATGGGTTCATTATTATCACTATCAGAATAATTTACTTGATATTTAAAGATTGTATTAGTAAAGCCTACAACTGGTGAAACACCTCCTATAGTTAATTGGGGGGCATTAAGGTTAATGTAATTAACATTTGGACCTACGATTGGAAGTGTATTTATTTCATTATCTCCATCTGAAGCATTAAAATAGTAATTGTAAGTACCATTTTGCAATGTTGCAACAAATTGGTATAAAACGCCATCGTTATAATTAAAATCATTCGGATCTTTTTTAACCATTGGATAGGAATCCTGATTTAATGTTATATTGATGTAAATTGGGGCTCTATTATCTTGATCAGTATAGGTAACTGAAAAATTAAAGAAGGTTGTTGTATCTCCTCCTGGAGGATCAAAGTCTGGATTAGAAAAGAATGGAGCATAATCATTAATTTTTATATCGCTCATCCAACGTAAAACATTTTGTCCAAATATTCGGTTATCTCCTTGTAATATTAATGGATTTTCTATTATTTCTTCAATTATCCATAAAACTCTGCCAAATCCTAGTTCTAAGTAACACACTTGAGGTGTTCCATCTGAGGAATTAACTATTACATTCAATGCAGGATTTGAGATATTTAAATCTACTGTTGCAGCTTGAGTGCCAAAATAAATTGAATTAACATTAACAGTAAGGTAATGTGGTTGAAAAATTTGATTAGAGCTACCAGTCAATCCAAAATAGTCTTTATATTTAAAATCGAATATATTTGATACGCTAGTTTGTGCTTCATCCTGATTGTCTCCTATGATAATCAACTTTCCACCATTTTCAACCCAACTTTTTAAAATAATTAATTCACTGTTTTCCCAAGTATCTCCTTCTTCCTCAATCATCAACATTTCAAATGGATATAACAAATTAGGACTTATTTGTTGATCGAATTCTCTAGATGTTGCCCCTAAATTTATAGCATCATTAAGAAAAGTTGAATAAGTAGCATTTGGAGTTTCGCCGTGCGTAGTTATCCAACCAATATCAATCCCATTTAAATTGTGAAGAGTTACATTTGGATTATAATAATATCCTATATTTGGAAGAGTAACTACATTTTCCCCATCAGATGCTGTGAAATTATATACGTAATAGCCAGTCTTATTAAGGTAAGTTTCAAAAGTATAAATTGACCCATCCATATAATTCATATCTGTAAAATTCTCCTTTTGCATGGAAAATATTGTATTATTAATCGAGACGTTTACATAGATAGGAGGATTATTATCGGGATCTATATATTTTACCTTGTATTCAAATAATGTTGAAGTATTATAACCTAATAAAGGATAGACGGAATATTCACTTAAAAGTGGAGAAAAAGAATTATTATAATACACTTTAGGACCATTAAACACACTTGTTGATGCATTATATAATCCATCAGTAACATTAAAGAAATATTCATATGTTCCAATTGCAAGAAAAGTCCGAAATTCATAAATAGTGCCATCTATATAATCATAATCAAAGGGATTTTGTTTTACCATAGGGTACGAGGTGGAATTTATAACAACGTTAATATCTTCTGGCAAATTGTTATCAGCATCAGAGTAATTTACAGAAAATAGGAATTCTGTAGTTAAATTACCTTTTGTAGGTAATACTTGAGGTGCATCTAATAAAGGAGAGTGATCATTTGTAGGAATTTCAGCATTAGTATTTGTCATTTTAATAGTCCATGTATGAGTTCCTCCAAAAATAAAAGTACCATTAATTAAAATTCCTATATTTTTCTCATAATTGGCAGTACTACCTAAACTATCTTTTAAAACCCATACCTCATAGTTAGTACCATCAAGCTTTATCAATTCTTCACCAGTCACATTAAAAAGACGTTCATCTTCTAAACCACCAATTTCTATAATTGCAATAGGAATATTTTTTGTATCAATAGTAGTATTTCTAAAAATCCATACCCAATCATATTTATTGTCTCCCCATTTTGTTGAATTAGGAAAATGTCGAGTCAAATTATTTACTTCTCTCATATCATATTGCCATGGATTATATTGAAATCTCATACGTTCATCACATTGAAAGGTGTTGTCACCTATGTATGAATAATTTTCCTGACCTGTATAAAATAGAGAGGGATTATTATCTGTGAAAGCATACCATTCATAAGTAAAATTATTAAAAAGTATTGAATCAGAATTAGTGCTTAGAGGATATTGTAGATTTTTATTTTCTCCTATTGTTAGATCTGGTAAAAACAGGAGATAATTTATATTAAATATAATAAAGATTAGGAATGGAGTTATTAGTTTAAATTTAGATTCTTTTTTTTTCAAAAATTTCACCCTACGATTGATTTTTAAACGAATTTGTAATATATTTATAAACAAACTTGTAATATATTATAGTATATTTAATTATCTAATTAAAAAATATTATCTATTTTAGAGGGTTAATTAATGAATATAAAGAATTTGAGGAATTCAAAATTTAAAATTTCCGCATTACTCTTAATGCTACTCGTAATACTATCTAATATTACTTCAATAACTTATGCTACTCCCAAGTTCTCAGAAGAACCTATACAGAACTACTTATTCGAGTTTCCAAATAAACCATCGGGATCTTCGTTTTATGAATTCAAAGCTGAAGGTGAATGTTTTGTAATTGTCAATGTTACTAATACAGATTTTTCATGGTTCAAAATAGATGATGACCAAAGCTATGAGGTTAGCTATGGCTATAATTCTATTCCCATTAAATTTTCTGATAGTTTAGAGATTCATAATATTACTTTAGAAAGCAAATCTTATTTCAAATCACTAACAATTGAACCACTTTTTCTAGCAAAAGGAAATGACACAGTAGGCTCAGATATTTGGTCCCAAGCCGAAATAGAGTTTAAGGCGGGTGGTTTGATTTCCATTTTGTTAAAAGCCAATTTTTCATATAATTTGCTTTATGTAAATTTAGTTGGAATCACAGTTTTGAAGAAGAAATACGAATCTCCAAATTATCCTGAAATCGACTCACAATTATATAGTTATTTTGTACATGGAGGAGCTTATATCCGTTTTGATATTCAACTCGTTCCTAATACATATGGATTAATTTTGCAGGGAAACGGAGATATAGAATATATAATTATGGTCAATGATGACTGGGATGATGATGCTCTGCCTGATGTAACAGAAGTCCAAAAACAAGCATTTAATGACTTAGATCCTACAATTCCAGACATATGGGGTTTTTATGAAAAATCTGATAAAGAAGTTTTATTAAAAATGTCCGAAACTAACAGAGCTCAAGAAGGATATTTTAGTTATTATATACATAAATCAGGAAGTTGCTATTTAAAAATTAATGTAGAAGAGGGGGAATTCTTTGATATTGAATTTGATGGGGATTCGATGTCTTTAAAAAATGTTAATTTAACAGGAGGTACTGATAAGTATGAGGAAATTGTTGAAGTCTATAATCCAGGTTGGCACCATATCAAATATAAATATCTCTCAAATTATAATAAAATCAAATTCTACTTAAAAATCGGGGACGATATATATAAAGCAATTAAAGTGTTAAACATACCCGAGCTATTAGATAGTGATGGAGACGGCGTTAAAGATTTCGAAGAAAATAATAATAGACTAAAACAACAAGGCGCTGATAGTGACAATGATGGGCTTCCCGATAATTATGATACGTCCCCGAATGCTAGTATAACCTTAAATAGGAATAAAATCAATAGATTTATTATTCCCGTTGATAGGCATAAGAATACAATTGTAACAATGAATATAAAGGCACCTGAAACAGATTATTCAACAAATGGTATCCCCCGACTTTGGAGAGGTATTTTTAATGTATCAATTTATCCCGCATTGAGACTATTTGGTAATCAATTTCAGCTTTGGGAAGATTCAGCAGTACTACCATTAAGTAAGAGGAAAACAGAGACACTTTGGGATAAAGAATTCAAAGATTATAATTTAGTTAAAGGTTATGATTACACTGATAAAGATGTTATAGAAGATGCTTTCCCAAATTCAACAACTCCAAATGGTGAAACACATTTCTTATTTCCTAATCTAGCTGAAGAAACATGGGAGTTTGAGTTCAGCTTTTTAAAGGATAATCCTGCCACAAGTGACTTTATATTAGACCTTAGATTTGATTTCGTTTGGCTATTAACTCAGTATGATTCAGATACAAAGGAAACTAAGATCCTACATTATTATAATTTTGAAGAAAATTTGATCCTCCAATCAATGAGTTTGAAAGAAATTGGGGATATCAGTTATTTACTAGCAACCCCGGATAATTTTGTTGAAAGTCAAATATTATGGGCTTTAATACAAAATCCGAAATTAGGAACAGCAGAGTATTTTGGTGTCTCTGATGATGTGATCGCTAATGGTACTGTAGAATATTCGAATATTGCAGATCGCATAAATTCTCATATCCGTCAGTACTATCAAGCCAATCCCCAAAGAAATACTGAATCCGAAGTATCATATTTTTCAGGGTCACATAAAACTTATGATATTTTAGATAAATATAAAACGTCAATTGATCATGGTTTAGATTCAGTAAAAATCAAAAGAAAGGATTTTCAATCTCAGTTTACTTATTATTCTATTAATAATGTGTATAAAGATGATGAATATTTTATTGGAGATTCAGAAATTACTGGGGAGTATAAAACTAACTATGTAATATCTCAAAACCTCTATAACGTAAATCAAAAAGTAGCATCAATTTCAGAAATACCACTAGCAATGAAAAGGAAAAACTTTCCTGATTCAAACATCTTAGAAATAACTAAAGCCATAAGTGAACCAATTCCTTTAAATGAAATTCCAGATAAAGTCACAAAATCTATGAATCCCAAAATAAGACTTAAGAAGGTAACTTATATAGAAAAGAAGATATTAGACGAAGAAATACCTATGGTGAATTTTGACATTAATACTGACTTTGAAAAAACTTATTTTGATAACCGAATTCTAGATAATGAGCAGGGAAAACTCTTCTTTGAAAGTGATGCTACTTCTGAATCCGAAGCCGATAAATTTAGTAAATTAATAAATTCTTTCCAAACTGAATTGAAGGGGCTTCACGAATTATATAGTTACTTCAACTCAGAGGAAGGTTTAGAAATTTGCTCAGCAGAAGTTTTTTTACCATATCGTGAGTTTGATTATTTCTTAAATAATTACATTGATCAAGAAGGTCAATTTCTTACAGGATTCCTTACACAAAATATGGATTCAAAACTTATAGAATTAAATAACCTCGATATAGAAATTTCTGATATGGTGGGACAACAACGCGATCTCCTTATAGATATCAGAGTAGAATCGGTTCCTGAGCTTTTTACTGGTCCAATAATTGAAAAATTAGATATGGTATCACAAAAAGCGGACGCCACGGGAGTCAGCATTAAACTCAGCAAAATCGGGGTAACTGCGGGGAAACAAGCTGGTTCTTACGCTACTAAGGGTAAATATTTAGGGAAATACAAAGGTAAATTGGAATATTTAAAAGATAGGATTGAAACTAGCACTAAAATTAACGGAGCTGTGGCAATATTTCAGATAGTTACATCAGGCTGGACTCTTATCGTTGGTATAAATGATTTAATGAAAGTTTGGCTTGAAGGACCGGGAAGTGAGGACCTATATGGAGTATCAATGTGGATAACTCAAATGGCGTTTGGAGCTTGCAATGTACTAACGAGTGCTTTTAGCCTTGTTTCAGGTGTTATTCAATTTCTTGAATGTGTAAAAGTAATTGCTAGCGATACTTTAAAAAATTCTAAAAATTTCTTAACTAAGGCTACTTGGGTTGTGGCATTTGTAATGATCATAATTGATTGGGGTGCGTTCATGATAAAATTATTCAATGGAGATTATTCAGGAAGTGAAATCACATACCAATTTACCAAACTAGTTATTGAAACCGCCGCTACAATTATTGGCTTAGGTATTGCCGCCGCAGTTAGTTCAACCGGTGTGGGTATTGTAATCGGAATTGGCATTGCATTGTTAACATTGTTAGGAGGTTGGCTTACTCAAGCATTAAATAATCCTTCAATTGATCTACAAGAATGCTCTTTTTACTTTGATGATTCAACAAAGTTTAACTTAAGAAGACATGGGAGTTTAGAAGTAGGAGATCATATGAATTATCATTTAAAGGTTAAAAATGATGGAGATCGCCCCGGATGGATAAGAGCAAGATACAGGTTACGACAGCAAGAAAGTGGTGGCTGGGGGACTAGTTGGGATGGTTGGCATAGTTATGGAAATTGGAATGCTGAATGGCACTCTCCACCTTTCGGTAGATCTGCCACTTTCAACAAATATTTTAGTAGAACGTTACCATATCCGACGACAAATTTGCATTATAGTTTTGAGCTGCAATTTGATTGGCAAAGATTTGAATTAATAGTAATAGTACCCACATGGTGGAGAACGGAAGGAGCGAGAGAATCTTTCACTGAACCAATAGGTATGCCTGTTTTGGATAAAAATATTGCAGCATTTTATGATGACACAACCGAGTTGATGAGTACAACTCTTTTAAAGCAAGAATTTGAGAGAGCGACTGAGGAATATAGATGGAAAGATGCTTACGTAGCAGCTACAGAAATCATGTCTAGAACTCAGAGTAAAGCTAAAACGCCTTCAGAAGAATTTACCTATATATATTATCATCCTACTTTGGAAAGATATGACAATAATTACTATCAGCTAAAAACAGAAACAAGTGAAATATTTGGTTACGCCATTAATTCATACTATGATGCAGGATTTTTAGCAAAAGATCCGATTCCTGAATATATTTGGTGGCCATTTCGTTATCTCGGGGAAAAAATGAGACACATGCTTTCTTTTATATGGTCTGATGGGTACATTTTAATTCCAGAAGATTGGTTAACTGAAACTTTAGCAGAATTAGGTGATTATTACTTATATAATCAAGCGCGTTATGAATTACCAATTCACACTAACATTAGAAC
The DNA here is from genome assembly GCA_048882645.1 of Candidatus Thorarchaeota archaeon. GTDB lineage: Archaea > Asgardarchaeota > Lokiarchaeia > Sigyniarchaeales > SOKP01 > Loki-b32. The sequence continues at coordinate 14,708 of JBHLRJ010000028.1, read as the reverse complement.
TGATTTAAGAGATAACCCAATTGACATTGATCCAGAAACTCACACAGCAGATGTTAATTTTCAACTTTATCTAGAGGGAGATGATAATCCAATTGTTGATTTTATCATAACACCCCCAGAAAATTTCTCAATAACACCTAACACGTTTTCACAAAGCCTTTCAAGTGATATTTCATTTACAATAACTCAAGACAATCCGAATCAGTTAATGGGATTATTCTATTTTGAAATGAATATCACTTATAATGGGAAATTAATTTACAGTGCCTTAGTTCCAATTCGAATTAAAGGATATAGCCACATCGATTATGTTGCTCATATTCCACCTGCGCCAATTGAACCGGGAGAGATTTTTAATCTATTAGATGTTGTAAACCTGGGGACTGTTCCAGATAGTGTTATATTAATAATAGAAGGTGTTCCAGAAAATTTCATATATAAAGACCTTTATCCAGATGAATTTATTGATAGCGTTCAGTTTTTCAATACTATGCCCGGAGATTCACGAGAGAGTTTTGTGATTAATCCCCCTAACCATTATTCGACCGCGCCAGGAATATATGAATTCAAAGTGACAGCAGTTGATCCTTCGGATGAGACTTATTTAACTAATTATTTTATATATGAGGGATCTTTCGAAATCGTAGTCTTTCATGAATTGCTATTTGAGTGTAGTGATCCTGAGATATTAATATACGATTATGAAACAGCAGTTTATAACTTTGAAGTTACGAATTTAGGGAATGTTGATGAAGAGCTCTTCGTTACATATGAGGAGTTAGATTCTTTTTCCACATCAGAAATATCTAGTGAGAACTTTTTACTTGCACCTGGAGAGACTAAATCGTTTAATATCGAAATAAATCCCTTTAATTTATCGAATGGTCTTCAAGATTTTCGAGTTGAAGTATCAAATGAATTTGTTTCAAGTGAAATGATTTGCTCACTCGAGGTGATTGATGATGACACGCAAGATCCATATTTTGAAAATATAATTACAAGTGATGACTGTAATTGGGTGAATATTGATTTCCGAGGTTTAGATGAATTACTGGGTGATGATCAGGGCTTAAGCCTTATTGAAATTTATATAGATGGTGATTTAATCTCGTCATATTTACCAAGCCCTAGCGAAACTGAATTTGGCTTTAGCTTAATTAATCAATGGATCTGGGAAGTTACTAATGAATATTATAATGATGGTCAAATAACACATGAAATTCGTGTACTAATTGTTGATGCGGATGATGACCGCGATGGAGATTCTTTATCTAATGAGTTTTATCGATATTTTGAAGTGACTCTTGATGAAATGTATGATTATGTAATATGGTTACTGGAAGAAATCAACAATTACATATATGATAATAATCTTGTAGCTCTTTATGGAACAGTCACTCAAAAGTTAGTAAGAGTGCAAAGTCTTCTTACAGAAGCATATCAACTAATTGTAGCAGGTGAACTCCATACTGGCCTAGTAAGAAATAAAATAGCAGAAGCCAAACTTGAAATTGCTGAATCCAAGGCTGAACTAAAAGCTCTAAAAGACCAAGTTGGAGAACCTTATGTCTCAATAATCTTGTCTATGATGCATAATATAAGAAATAAAATCGTGGAATTAATGGGTAGAAGTATAGGAACAGAATTTTCTCATGAAATTTCATTAACAGAGGTTGATTTATATAATCTGAGGGATTTAATTGAGGATAACATTAATGAAACTGATAGAGAAAGTCTATTCAATATAATCGCGTTAGTAGCTGATAAGCTTGAAGATGCAATATTTGATATTTCATTAAACAAAGATACTGAAGCTTCATTAATGCAAGCTTTACATGCATTAAATCATGCGAAAGTTGAAGTGAAAAGTCTCTATAAAAAGGGAAAGATCTTAGGAGATTTGAAGGAGGAGCTATTAATAGAGATATGTAAAATACAAGCGAAAATTATTATATTAATTAATGATATATAATCTTTTTTTTTTTAGTTTCTTTTGTTTTTTAATATAAATAATGAGTGAAAAGTGAGAATCATGTTGATGAAAAAAAATAATATAATAGTTATTTTTCTGTGCTTTTTTATATCTATAAACCTTTATTTTAATTATAATATAAGTTATTCTAGAGATCCTAAACAGACTTATAGTTATCAGAAAGATTTTTTAAAAAATTCATTCACATTCACGTTTAATGAAACTTTTCATACTTTAACATATAGAGATGATTCGATAACAAACTCAAGTGGTTGGGGAAAAAATTTCATTAGTCTACCAAATCAAAAGATCAATAATTACTCGAATTATACCTATAATTTTGATGAAATCAATTCCATATCCTCTGAAGGAGATCTTCTATTTTTAGCAGATTATTCGCATGGAATTAAAGTTCTGAATATCTCAAATCCATCAAATCCAAAATTAATATCAATATATGGTGATACATCTAATCATACATATAACGTTGATGTTCAAGGAAGATATGCGTACGTGGCTGATGGAGCTGATGGTTTGGAGGTTATTGATATATCAAATCTACATTCCATGCAAAGAGTAAACAGTTGGAGGAATAGTTATAATATAACCAATGTTTTAGTATCAAATAATTTAGCAATTTTATCCATTCAAGACCTTGGGATTGAAGTTTTAAATGTTTCAAACCCTCAATCTCTTATAAAAGTAGCTAACTGGACTAATAATGAAAATCCAACCAGCGTGATCGTTAATAACAATCATTTGTATATTGCAAGTGAAAATTATAAGTTAGAGATCTTAGATATATCAAATATAAATAACATTGTAAAAGTTAGTGAACTCCCTATCACGAATATACCTTATCAAATTAAAATCCAAAATGAATATGTTTATTTAGCGAATGGAGTTGAAGGATTAAAAGTAATAGATATAAAAGATGTAACCAATCCGAGTATAATTAGCTCATCCAACCAGAATGGTTCTATAACGAATATAATAATCCGAGAAAACTATGCATTTTTAGCAAATAATACTTATGGATTAAGTATAGTTGATATTTTCAATCCCTATAAGCCAAAACTATCCTATCATTGGGAAATTAATGAAAAAATTACATCTCTTGAAGTTTATGGTGATTATGTTTATCTAGGGTGTAAATCCAGAGGATTGCAGATTCTGAAGATTTCAGAACTCATAAATCCGAGAAAGATATATGAATTTTCATCTAATATTAATGTTCAAAAGGTTATTCTAGATGATAATAGAGTGTATGTTTGTTCAATTGAGGACGGGATGTATAATGGTGGCTTATTCATATTCGACATATCTGATCCGTTTAATCTTCAAAATTTAGGAAACTTTTCGAAGTCAGGATTTGACTTTTATGATATAGAAATTGACGGGGAGATTGGATTTGCTGCTACATATGACAATGGTTTAATTTCATTGAATATCTCTGATCCTAAAAATATCAACATTTTAGATTCTATAGGGGGTTATTTGCTGAATTTCTCCCAAAATATAGAAATTTATGATAATTATGCATTAGTAACTAATGGTTTAATTGGGTTGGACATATATAACATTTCAGATCCACTTAATTTAACTCACATTGCTAATTATCCTGGTGATCTCAGTAGTGTCGGTGTTTATAGCGATGTTAAAATCAGAAATGATTGTGCCTTTATAGCAAAAGGTTATGAGGGAATTGAAATTTTCAATATCTCAAACCTACACAACATAAGATCAATCGCAAATTATTCAGACACTTATAATAATTCTCAAGCGCTTACATTTTGGGGGAATTATCTTTTAGTTGCAGATCGATTTGATGGATTAGAGATTTTAGACATATCAAATTTAGCTAATCCCCAAAAAATATCCCAATATGTAGACGGATATAATAGAGCTACACACATAAATGTAGTTGATAACCTCGCAATTATATCTGATAGAGAAGACGGTATAGAGATAATAAATATTTCAAATCCATTGAATCCTTTTGAAGTGGCATCCTATTCCGATAGTTATAATAATACTTGGGGATGTGCTGCAACAAGTAGGTTTTTATATATTGCGGATGCGTATGATGGTTTACAAGTGGTTCAATATAGAGAACACTTATTTAATCAGTACGAAAAAAGAGCAATAGCACAATCTTTAGAAATCGATAAAACTATTGCGACAATAACTAATGCAACAATGACTATCATTGGAGTAACTCCCATTTATACATCCATACAATTTTTCCTATCCAATGATAATGGAAATAATTGGGATTCAGTAATCAATAATACATTTCATAGTTTTAGCACAATAGGTTCAGAGTTGGTATGGAAAGTCATAATTTCAACTACTAATGATCTATTTTCCCCAAGAATTTTCAGTATTATGATCAATTATTCAGCAATCAATACTCCTCCAATTATTCTTAATCCTACAGTTCTTCAGAACTTAGCAGTATGGAATCAGCTAGAAGATTTTGGATTTTTCGAGCTCGATTTAACATCCTACAAAGACGATAATGAGTTTAGTTCTGAGTATTTGTATTGGTCTATTATCGATTTGGATACTTCTCTAGTCACTTTTGTCCAGGATGATGTAAATAAGGATCTCTTTGGATTTTATTCTGTTGACGATGTGTACGGCAATGATGATTTCATCTTAATACTTGAAGATGAAGCCGGAGCGAGCGTATCATTGAATCTTTCAATAACTATTAATAGTGTTAATGATGCACCTTACTTCATTGAAAATAACATTAACATTGAACAAATGAGCACACTCGACACCATAAACATTGAATATGAAGTTAATGACGTCGATAACCTCCTTTCAGAATTAAATTTTAGTATTTACTATGGATCTGGAAATAATTGGCATAGAATTATCGAGAATTATAAAGATACAACGTACACATGGGAGACTAACAATGTCCCTGATGGAAAATATTTTATAAAGATAATTGTAAGTGATGGAATTGACAATAGTACATGGATTTCACCAGAATCGTATTTAATTATGCATGAAAGCCCATTTTTAAACCCGATAACAATAGGACTAATAGCAGGCGGAGGAGTAGGATTAGTTATAATTATAGCTTTAGTAATAAGAGCGAAAAAAAGAAAAAAAAAGCCAATTAAAATTACCGAGGATAAAGAGTAAGGAGCTTTTTTATTTCCAATTAATATTTGAGTATTGCTCCTTTTGCTGCAGATGATACAAGGGCTTTGTATTTCAAGAGAGCTTTATTAGTAATTTCTTTCTCAATAGGGTGCCAATCCCTCAAGCGATTTTGTATTTCTTCATTAGAAAGATTAACATCTAATTTTCTATTAGGAATGTCAATACTAATAAGATCTCCGTTTTTAATAATGGCAATTGAACCCCCTACATACGCTTCTGGACTCACATGGCCTATACAGGGTCCTGATGTATAACCAGAAAAACGACCATCAGTAATTAAAGCAACCTTATCTAATTCACGTTTTTGTACCAACGTCATTGTAACTGCTAATAATTCAGGCATACCGGGACCACCCTTTGGTCCCTCATATCGGATTACAATTACTGAACCATTTTGAACTTGATTTGAAGTTAGAGCATCAGTCACTTCTTGTTCTGAATTAAAACATAAAGCAGGTCCTTCGAACTTTAACATATCTGTGCTTTTTATGGCTGATTGCTTTACTACAGCTCCTTCAGGTGCTAAACTACCTTTTAGGACAACAGTACCCCCCTCGGGAGATATTGGGTTATTCAAAGGTCGAATAATGTTTTCATCCATAACTTTTACTCCTCTTATTATTTCACCGATAGTTTTTCCAGAAACTGTTAAACAATCCAAATGAAGAAAATCTTTTAATCTACTTAAAACTGCAGGGATTCCTCCTGCTTTATACAAATCTGGAATACCAAAATCTCCAGAAGGAGCAACGTTTACAATTGTTGGTATTTTTCTATTATATTCATTAAATACCCCTAAATCAAGATCTATTCCCATCTCATGTGCGATTGCAGGAAGATGTAATGTTGAATTGGTTGATCCTCCAATTGCTAAATCGACTATTATAGCATTTTCTAAGGAGTCTCTCGTCATAATTTGAGAGGTAGTTATTTTATGTTTCAGTAATTCAATTATTCTTTTGCCTGAATTTCTGGCAATCATGTATTTCATTTGCGTTATAGCGGGTATTGTAGCAGCATTAGGCAAAGTCATCCCAAAGGCTTCCATTAAACATTGAGTGGTATTTGCAGTACCCATAGCTTCACAAGCACCATACGTTGCGCATGTGATACAACCAAATTTATAAGTATAATCTTCATAAAGATCTGTTGCAATACCTCTATAATCTGGCATAAATCTTACATTATATAAATTCGAACCTCCTGGGACACATATTGTAGGGATATTTAAGCGCACTGCGGCCATTAAAATTGCAGGGTTGATTTTATCACAGCTAGATAAAGTAACCATCGCATCTAATCGATGAGCTTCAACCATTAACTCAATTGAGTCTACAATTACTTCTCTGTGGGGTAAAATAGAACTCATTCCAATATTTCCCATAGCCAATCCATCGCATGCTCCAATAGTACAGAATTCAAAAGGAACACCTCCAGATTCAATGATTCCATATTTAACAGCCTCAGCAAGACTCCTTAAATGTTTATGTCCTGGGTTTAGTTCATTCCAAGTATTAACTATTCCAATAAATGGCTTTTTTTCAATATCCTTATCATCCAAACCCAGAGCCTTCAATAATTCTATTTTTCCTAATCTGAAAGGTGTTTTGCTAATGCCTTCAAATAGACTTTTACTTCTAATTTTTAAATCAATTTCTTGATCATCCATTTTTTATTTCTCTATTTATAATTTATTGAGATTAAAGCAAATTCTTAATTAGATTATTTATTGCAAAAAAACTTCTTATATTTTCAGGTACATCAATTATAGGCTTACCTTTTAACTCATATTCAGTTATAATATCGTCTTCTGGGATTTTTGCTAAAAGGAGTAAATTAAGAGCTTCAAGCTTTTCTATAACGTAGTTAATATCCCCTTTGACTCTATTTAAGATGATCCCATACTTTTTGTAATGTGTAAATTTTTCAGCACTCTTCCTTAAGGTGTTAGCGGTTTCTATACTTCGTATTGATGTATCCGAAACAATTAAAAGAATATCTATGTTTTCGATTACCATTCGATTTATTTGTTCTAGACCTGCTTCACAATCGATTAAGACTATCTCAAAATCTTTAGAAATAGATTCTATAACCTTACGTAAAAGGGCGTTAGAGGGGCAAAAGCAGCCAGGTCCTTCTGGTTGTCCAATAGAAAATAGGCTAAAATCTTTACTTTCGGCGAGGGCATTGTATACTTGAAAATCTATGCTTTCTGCTAATTCTTGAATAGATTTTTCTTTCGTTAGTGTTTTATCTATTACTTCTGTTCTGATACTTTCCAGACTTTTCGAGGGAATGAGGTTAACCATATGGCTTAAATGAGGATGAGTAGGATCTGCATCAATTAAAAGGAGTTTATAATTATAATTACTCACGAGTGCTTTAGCTAACAAGGTTGCGATCACAGTTTTACCTGACCCCCCTTTTCCTACAATAGCTATTACGACTCTATTTTTCAAATTCTTCTCTCTCTATTAATACTTGTTTTAAACCATAACATTCTTCTTGATATGGGCATATTTCACATCCCCAGTCATAATCACAATCAATCCTCTTTCTCCATTCATCAACTTTAGCTTTCAATTCTTCTCGAAATCTATTGGAAATGTCAGAAGTAATTTTAATAAATCCATCTATAGAATCGGGATAAGAACAAATAAATATTATTTCAGTTTTTCGAATTATCTCTTTAAACTTTTGCTTATAGAGATATATTATCGCATTGCCTAAAAACTCAAAGGAGAAATTCTTTGTAAATACTTTTTTGCTAATTCTACACCAAAATCTACGGGGAACAGTTCGTATTGAAAATCCTTCAATACCATTTGATAAAAAATTTAAGTTTCTTAAATCGGAGTACTCTTTTTCCGATATATCATCTATACCTATCAAGGCAAACAAGCCAAAGTCAACATCAGAACTTGCAACTTGATTTATTTCAGGACCTAATAATGTAATACTTCCATCTTTAATAATGTTTAAATCCTCAATCGGTAAAATAAGTGAAAAAGAGTGTTTGTTCATTCCACCGAGTTCTATTTGAGTTTCTTCATGAAGAATTATCTCCTTATTTTGATCTAGTCCTACACTAATTCCTAACGATTGAAAGAATTTGGGAGAATTTGACTTGAAACTAAATTTGGTAACAGATTTCCCTCTTCTTATCTCTTCTTTGATAAATTTCCTAATTTTTTCAATAATTTCTTTGTTTGTCAAATTTAAAAGAAAATCTATAAGATAACTGAGATTTTAATTTCTAAATAATTAAATATTTATAATTTTAAGTAAAAATTACTTTTATATTATATTGAATCTTTAGAAGATTTCAAAAATGATTTCAATATTATTTCTGCAGTAATATATAATATATTATCTTCTAGGATGACTATAAAAATGCGGGAAAAGATTAATCCAAGATCGTTGAAATTATTTGAAAAAATAAAAAAATGTCCTGATCCTCATAATATATTCAATCCAGGGAGGTGGGGTACTTAAATGGTTGAGATTGATGAGAGTTTAAAGGGAAAAGATTTCTTAGAAATGGCTTTTGATTATTGTATAAAGTGTAGTACCTGTAAATATGGGTATAAGAGTTTTGAAAAAATTTGTCCTTCAGGAGAAAAATTCCTGTTTGAATCTTATTGGCCATCAGGAAGAATTCGAACAATTAGAGGAGTGTTACTTGGTGACTTGGAATGGAATGAGGAATTAATTGACCCTATATTCGCATGTACTACATGCGGAGCATGTGTTGATGCATGTCAGGCACCCCATGGCGATTATATAGTCGATATGATTGAAGCGCTTAGAGAATTAACTGTAAAGCATATTGGTCCTGCAAAAAAGCAAGAGTTACTCGTTTCTCGCTGCGAAAATAGCTGTAATCCTTATGATGAACCTAATTCTGATAATGAGGAATTAAAGAAGAAGTATAATCTACCAGATAAAGCAGAATGGGTGTATTATATTGGATGTACGTCAAATTATCGTCAAAAGAATCTTAGAGATTCTACAATAAGGTTCCTTAAAAAAGTAGGCATAGAATTTACACTTATAGATGAACATTGTTGTACAAGTCCGATGATAAGGACTGGTCAAATTTCTATTTCTAAGGACTATATGAGTTATAACATAGCGCAAATAAAGAATTCAGGAGCTAAAAAGGTAGTAACATCTTGTGCAGGATGTTACAAAACGTTCAAAAAGGATTTTGAAAAATTTGGCGAAGAGTATGATTTTGAAGTGTTTCATACCGTTGAGTTAATAAAAGAATTACTAGATAAAGGGAAAATTAAATTCGCCTCAGAATATAATAATACAGTTACTTATCACGATCCTTGCCATCTCGGAAGACATATGGGTATATACGAGATTCCACGTGAGATATATAAACAAATTCCCGGTTTAAAATTGAAAGAAATGAAAAGAAACCGGAATTTTGCGTGGTGCTGTGGTGCTGGTGGTGGAGTCAAAATTGGGTATCCTGAATGGGCTATAGAAGTGTCTAAAGAGAGGCTTAAAGAAGCTAAAGAAACAGGAGCAACGGTAATATCTTCAACTTGCCCCTTTTGTAGAACTAATTTAAGCGACGCAAATGAGAGGTTAAAGTATGATTTAGAAATTCTAGATTTACTTGAGATAATTGATCAGTTAGACATAGAAGTTATGGAATAAATTAGCTAATAAGTTTGACCACTGATGGCATTAACTAAACGTGAACGAGTTTTTAAAACACTTGAACTTGATGGTGAACCGGATAAGATTCCGATCCATTATTTTGGTTTCGAAAAAACAGGTAAATCTTTCCAAGCTTTTAAAGACTCTGAGATTAAAAAACAATATGATGATTTTGTAACTGCTAAACATTCAAAAAAAAGATATTATATCACTGAGCAAAGATTTTGGAACGTGGATCTTTGGGGGATGGATCCTTTTGGAGAAATTAAAATTAAAATTAGATATAAAAAAGCACCACCAGAATACCCTGATTGTCGTCTTAATATTCTTGATGGAAGATTGTATAAGACAGTCAAACAAGTTAATACAGGATTAGAATATGCGTGGTATGTTGATGGATATTTTAAGACTCCAGAAATCTTATTCTCCTACTGGAATCGATATGGAAAACCTACTGAATGGATTAATGAAAGAATCAATTATTCTCGACAGGTATGGGAGGATTTTGTGGAAGCAGTTGCACCATATTTTTACCCAATGGCAAATCTACCAATTAATCCTTCTGAAACCCTGATAGGAGGAATCACTTTCCTTCGTTTTTCTTATTATATACGTAAAGATCCTAAATTTATACATACTATAATGGATGAGTATACAAGAGTTAATATAGAGATTATTAAAAGATTAGCTGAAGCTGGCGTTGACATCGTAACTTTTGGTGATGATTTAGGATATAAGGAAAACCAATTTTTTTCTCTGAAAACCTTTCGAGAAATTATACTTCCATATCACAAAAGAATTTATCAAGCATGTAAAAAAAGAGGAATCATAGTTGTATTACATTCGTGTGGTAAAGTAGATCCATTTCTTTCTGATTTAGCAGATGCTGGGCTTAATTGTATCCAGTCTTTGGAAGCAACTGCAGGTGTTGAATTAGAAGGATTAAAAAAATCATTAGGAGATCGTTTATGTTTTATGGGGGGTTTGGATTCATCGGGGATTCTTACATACGGGACTCCTAAGGATGTAGAGAAAAATGTTCGCGATACTATAAAAGTAGCAGCAAATGGAGGAGGTTACTTCGTAGGGCCAAGTCATGACATACTAAATATCCCGTGGGATAATATTCTAGCGATGAGAAAAGCTATTGAAAAATATCGCAATTATCCTCTTAACCTCAATTAATTATTATTTTGTAGAACAACTATTATTAGAGATAATATAGAGATTTCAACCTTAAATTTAAAAATGTTTTCTAAAATATAATCAGTCATACCAATCCATAGATATTGGTATAAGCTAATGAAATATTTATTCGTGCTTAGGTTATAATTTTATGGCTAATATATCAAAATCCTATATACTGTACTGTAGTCTAGCTTGAAAAATTGGCAAAAAAAGTAAATCTTTAAAAAAAGAAAACACGATTAGTATTCATTAAGATTTTTCAAAATTGTTTGAAGATAAATTATCAAAAAAATTATTTTTGGTAGTCTTTATGGCTGAAACTAAATATGAAACTGTTGAAACAACTTCAAGGCATCGTTTTTGGACTTTTGTCGCTTTTGGGTCCTATAATATCACTTGGACAATCCCAACAGCAACAATGAGTCTTTTCATGATTATTTTTTACCATACAATTGTAGGTCTTAACCTTGTTTTAATGTTTGTTGTCGTTCTTATAAACACATTATGGGCTGGTCTTAATGATCCTTTAATAGGGTGGCTAACAGATAGAAATTTTAAGTGGACAAAAAAATGGGGTCGACGATTTCCATGGATAGCAATTGGAATTATTCCACAATCTCTATCTTTAATCATGATATTTTCTCCTCCTGGTACGGTTGCAGAGATTGGTGCTTTGCCGGTGATGATTTGGCTTTTACTCTCTTTGTTTTTATTTGATTTATTTATTACACTCGTAGATATCCATGTTTCTATACTTCGTGCTGATAAATTTCGAACAGAAACAGAAAGAAGGAAATATGCAGGGTCTTGGGGTTTCTTTGATATGATCGCACAAGTCCTCGGAATGATGCTTCCACCACTTTTTCTGTTTTTTGGAAACACAATATTCTCATACGCCATTATGGCAACAATAATGGCTATAATAATGATTATCCTTGGGGTGATATTTATCCTAAAAGGCGCTCGAGAAGATAAGATCATTATTGATCGCTATTACTCAAGGGACTATGAAAGAGTGCATGTATTTAAAGGCGTATGGCTAGCCCTTAAACAGAAAAGTTTTTTAGCCCTCTATGCTCATTACACTTTATGGCTTACGGCTACTGCATCGATAATGACCGGAATGGTAGCATACCTGACGAGATATATTTTAAGAAGTGAAAATATGATCCTTTTTTTGGCTGCTCTCCTCGCGGGATCACTAATTTCCATTCCAATTTGGCTCAAAATTCTTAAAAAAACGAATAACAATAAGAAAACCTTTGTTATTGGAAGCTTTTTAATAGTAGCCCTAACCATACCACTCACTTTTTTTCAAGGGGATATTGATTTGTTAATTATGTTATTTTTATTTGGTCTCGCAAATGGATGTGTGTGGTCGATTGGAATACCTGTATTGTTTTCGAATGTGCAAGATGATTTTGTTGCGACTACTGGAAAGAACCAGAAAGGTATCTTTGTCGGTACTTGGGCAGTAATAGGACTTGTTACATCTTTTATTGATGAGGGAATAATTGCATTGGTGTTCACAATAGCAGGTTTCATACCCGGAGAAGCAACATATGCTGAATTATTAGCTGAGGTTGGGCCGAGAGTTATGATTAATATTCAATGGGGAATTCGTTTCCTTATAGGAATTATCCCTGCATATCTCATTTTAATAGGAACAGTGATCTTTTGGTTAGGCTATCCTCTCACTCAAAAGAAAGTTCTAGAAAATAAAGCGAAGCTACTTGAATTGGGCTTTTAAACAAAAAATCTATTTTTATTTTGAGTTAAATTTTAATTTTATAATTTTATTGGATAATTCCCGTATTTTTTTGCAGCAGAAACCATTGTAAGAACATTTTCAACCTTGCAAGAATTTGTGAGATCAGTACATGGACTCAAGATGTATCCACCATCTACTGCAGCATCTTGAATGCATTTTTTCACAGTGTTAACTACTTCTTGTTCCTTTCCAAAGGGTAATAAATGTGAAACATCTATATTTCCAATTAAGCATAGTTTTTCGCCATAAGTTTCTTTCAAATGTTTTAAATCCATTCCAGCCATAGGTTCTAAAGATTCAACTCCATTAAAACCAGCCTCAATTAACCCTTCAAAATATGGTTCAGTAAAACCATCTGAGTGAAACACAGCGTACTTTCCGGCTTTTCTTATTTCATGAATAATCTTTTTATATGCTGGAATTACAAGTTCTCTGTGATCTTTGGGATTTATCATCGTTGTATTTTTTAAAGCTGTGTCATCACAGAGAAAGAAGACTTCAAAATCAGTTTCAGCTAAAAGTTTTGCTCCAGCTACACCTATTTTTGTCTTCAGATCAATATATCTTTTTAGTTTCTCTCTCTTTTTCCTCATCAATTTTGTGAGTAATCCCAATCCAAGACCACCCCATATAGGTTCTAAAATAGGAGTAAGATGAGAGCAGGGAACAAATTCATCGGTTGAGAATTTTTTTAACTTCTTATTAATTTTTAAGGCAAAATCTGGACTTTCTTCCCATTCTATCGAATAATAGGTGTCATAGAAGTGATCAGCCATTTCTTCTGATGAGATGTAGTTTTCTAAATACCATGAAATATCTGATTCAATTGCTAGTTTTTTTAAAAATAATCTACCATCAATATCAACATATTTGTTAGAGTCTTCTAATTGTGGAAGAGGATGATCTTTAAGGTAACCTTGTGGCAAGTTCATAGGGAGACCATCAAATCCCCATGCAGCATCAAAACCAAGCTTCCTTTCAATGTTGAAATCTCTATAATATAAAACAAACCTACGATCCCTTTTATATTCATTTCCCCAATATTTTAGTATATTCTTTTTGAATTCAGGCATCGTTTCTTGACAGAAAAGGGGAACTCTGTCAGCTTCTTCATGGTTCAACGCTTTAATTACTCTATCATGCGCATTCATAATTTGAATTGAATTTTGTTTTAAAAATTCGTTGTAGATAAGGTAGAATATAAAAGAATAAAGATAAACTCTTTTGGTAATTAAAAATATGGAAATTTAAATTGGAAAAATTTCAATCTTATGTCCTTTCCTTTTTAATAGTATTAGATTTTCTTCTGAGAGTTTATCAATATGATATTTAATAGTACTACTGGAGAGATTTAAAACTCGAGATATTTCAGAAGAGTTAATCCCGGGATTACTCTGAATAAGAGTTAAGATTTGTGAAGTAGTTTTTGACTTACTAAGAGAGCTTTTTAATTTATCAACCGATCCAGATGAGGAGGTGATTGGAAAATAAAGGGTGAATTGTCCATATCTTTCTTTTTTTATAATATGATTCCTCAACAAAACATCTAAATGCCATTGCAACTGCCCTTTCTGCAATTGACAGGATCGTAATAATTCATTATGATGGATTCCAGGATTATTTAGGATTTGCTTTAATATTTTTATCCGATTTTCATTTTCAAATATATCTTCAAGTGTTAAATATGAATTTTCGGTTTGAATAAACTTCTTTCTTAAAAAATGGCTTTTATAGTCTTTTATAGTAAGCACTTCAAAAACTGAAAGTAATAAAACAATAGCGATTAATAGAGATATTGTGACTATCCCTGTAGTAATAATTCTATTAGGACCAAAGAAGGTTCTAGACAATTCATTGAGTAGAAAAAGAATAATCGATAATAAAAAAAGAGAAAAAATTATAAATGTGAATTTCAAT
>JBHLRJ010000027.1:0-36386 GCA_048882645.1 Candidatus Thorarchaeota archaeon | reverse complement strand
AATTATGATGATAAAGGAGGAATTGGATTTAGTAAAATTGGACTAGGTAGAACTCTTCGTGATTATATTAAAGAAAGACCTGAAGGAATGATTGAATTATTTCAAAAATCGATCGTACATCCAAAAATGCATAAATATATCTCTTTTATTATAGATGGTTTTAGTTTATCTTTAAAAGAGGGAAAGAAGGTTGATATAATAATATTTTTATCACATTTTGAAAGGATATTAAAAAATGAAATCCAAATTAATAAGGAACCGATATTCTGGAAAGAAGATACTTTGAGAGATACTAAAAAAAGTATCGCTGACTTTGTTTATGATAATTTAAATCCAGATTCAATTCCGATAGAGCTACATAAAAGAATATGGGGTTTGATTTCATTACTCTTGAAGGAGGAGGATCTAACGAAAGAAATTGAAATCTCGAATATTGAAAGGAATTGGATGCCGAGGGATATGTGTTTAAACTCAGTCAGAGGAGTAGCAACGGAATTAGTCTTTATTTATCTCTCTTGGATTAAAAATTTTAATCCAGAATATTTTAATCCAGAGGAAATTGATATATCAAAATTGATCGCAGACGCGTTTTTGACATTAGAATCACTTTTAGAGGATTCATTATATACCACTCGTTATATATTTGGAATGAACTTAAACTTTTTAAGCTCAATTGATATTAATTGGATTAAAACTAACCTTTTGGAGATATTTCCTACAAGTAGAGATAATTTAGATTATTTTGAAGCAGCTTGGGCAGGTTTTCTTGATTTTAATAATATTATTTTTATTATGTTTAAGGTTTTACGCCCTCTTTATAAGTATGCAATTAATATAATGAATAATGAAAGAGTTCTTATTCCTTTTTCACAAGAAAGATTAACAAACCATCTAATGGTCTTATATATTTATGGACTAGAAAGTCTTGAACATGAAAACTCATTATTCAGTCAATTCTTTAAAAAATCCAATGCAAATGCCAGAAGATCTGCTATAAGGTCTATAGGAATCCATCTACAACACTACATCAATGAAGAAGAAATTGATAAGATTAAAGAACGATTAATAAAGCTTATGGAACATAGAATTAAATGCGCAAAAGTAGGGAACCTTGAAGATTTTAAAGAAGAATTATTTGGGTTTATATTTTGGTTTAGAAACTCAATATTTGAGGAGAAATGGATGATTAATCAATTTCTTGAGGTTTTAAGGTTATTAAATGGATCAATAGATGTTTTCTATGATGTAATCGATATTCTTGGAAATTATACTGAAGATTTTCCCATTCAAGTAATAGAATGTTTAGATTTAATAATTAAATCTGAAGTTAAATCAGGTTATTTTGTTTATGAAGAAAAATTTAAGAATTTGCTTGAAAAACTATTAGAAAACGAAAATATTGAGATTAAAGAAAAAACCGTTAGTCTGATAAATTTTTTAATTAAACTGAATTTTCATAACTTTAGTGAGCTTTTACGAGGATAAAAAAATTGAATTATAATACCTCAATTCTTAATTGAATGTAAGAATCTTAATGAAAAAGTAGATACTCAACAAGTTACGAGCTTTGGTGAAAAAATTATTAGTAAGTAATTAAGAGGTGGAATTCTAATATCTAGAAACGGTATAACTGGAAAGAAACAAGATGAAGCTTCTAAAAGGAAGATTCGAGATTATGCAAATAGAGGTATAACTATTTTAAGTCTCGATTCAAATGATTTTGAAGATATATCAAATGGGTTAAATCCAATATTTGTCCTAATGAGAGCATATTGTAGGATGTATTTTAAAGGTCTAAAAAATTAATTAAATTAGGTGAATTCAATGTATTTTGCATATATCGACGAATCTGGGAATAAAGATCTTAAAAATAAACAAAATAAGCTTTACGTATTATCAGCTATAATTATTCATGAAAAATACTGGGATTGGATTCACCAAGAAACTAAAAATCTTAAACTTAAAATCTGGGAAATTGTGAAAGTCGAAAATGGTGATTATGACCCTCCAGATGATTTTGAGCTTCACATGAAGGAGATATCCCGTAGAGAAGGATATTATCACACAATTGGAGATGATAATAACAAATTAAGACAGATCTGGAGGGAGTTATATCTATTTATTTCAAAATTATTTATAAAAATTATATCAATAGTAGTACACAAGGAACATTTCACTAATCGAAATCATGTAGATGTAGGAAAATGGGCGTTTAAACTACTAATTGAACGTTTGAATCGTTATATTGTGGAGTATCATCCAGAAAAAGAACAACATATTATGATGGTAATGGATTCTGTTGATTCTAAATTTGATGAACAAAGACGCTATGAAGTAGAAAACTACATAAAATATGGTACTGGACAGGGTTGGGATGAATATCCCGAACAAGTTATTGAAACCCCTTTTATAATCGATTCAAAAATCCATAGTGGTGTTCAATTGGCGGATCTTGTCTCGTATTTAGTTCGTAGATACGCTATGAAATATTTTGGTCTAAGTCCAAGTGCCTTCTTTAATGATTATTGTGACAACTTGATGACACTAATCGAGGATAAGTTTTATAGACATGCTAAATATATGCTTAAGGGATATGGAATGATGATCTTTCCTCGAAATATACCTATTGATGAACAATTCTGGAAGGTATATTATGGTTATAAATAATGAGAATCAGGAATTATATCTATTTTTTATTCGATGAAGCATAAATATGGTTTAGAGATTCAAAATTTTACAAAAAACTTATGGGAAATTATTAAATGCAAACCAAGAATCAAGTTGGATAAATTTGAAAAAAAATTCAAATATAGAAATTCCATATTTTATTTTGGCAGATCTTAAAAGTAAATTTAGTTTATT
Source organism: Candidatus Thorarchaeota archaeon (assembly GCA_048882645.1). GTDB lineage: Archaea > Asgardarchaeota > Lokiarchaeia > Sigyniarchaeales > SOKP01 > Loki-b32. The sequence continues at coordinate 33,524 of JBHLRJ010000027.1, read as the reverse complement.
GGAACATTTATCAAAGAAGAATGATTTTCTGGAGTTCATATCTACATATTATCCCAAATGGACTAAAGAAGATATAATAAATTCCTATATTTGGTTTATAGGATCTATTATCGAAGAGATATGTGATTTGATTATCGCATTAAATCCATTCTTTCACTATGAATATGATCATTTATTAGATAGAGGGAGTCTTTTGCCATTACATTACTCAAAATTGTGTACTAATTCAATTAAAGGAAGATTTATTTATTTTATTTTTGAATTTGTATCTAATAAAATTTTTAAAGCTAATGATTATGAGCATTTATTCTTTTCATTGAGAGAGTTTGATGAAAAAATTAGATTCTTTAAAAATTTCCTTAAAGATCTTGATATTCCAATATTAAAAAGCACTCTTAAATTTACCATCGAAAATTTGAAAGATAATTATCAATTTTTAGAAATTAGAGCATATGTAATTGATTCAAGATATCTTAATTTTCTATTTAATTCTATTGCGGTAGAAAAAGTGATTTCTTTTTATTTGTCTAGTCCCTTTGCCTTGTTCTTTGGTTCAAGTAGGGATATTGAAGACAACATTATATTAGACAATTATAGATTATCATTTAAGCGCTTTATTAAATCATTTGAATCTAAAGATACTGAAAACAAAGAAAAAAAGGAAGCATTGGAAAATCTTGCCTATTGCATTTTTGATTTATTACCTGAATTTAGAATATTAGGATTAGATGTTATCACAGAAGCTGAAGAAATTGATCTTATATTAACGATTAATTCCCCCTTGTTTGATATTTTTGAAATTTTGGGTTCAATATTTATCATTGAATGTAGGAATCTCAAAGAAAAGGTTGATGCAAAACAAATTAGAGATTTTGGTGAAAAAATTATCGGAAAGAATTTAAAAGGGGGTTTAATTATTTCAAGAGAAGGAATAACAGGCCAGGAAAAATTACAAGGAGCTAGATTAGCCATAAGAGATTTTGCCAATAAGGGGATTACAATTTTAGTGTTAGATAAAAAAGATCTTAGTGAGATTTCAAAAGGTAAACACCCAATAGATATTATTAAAAAAGCATACACAAAATTGTATTTCAAAGGTCTAAAATAAAAAAAGATCTGAACAACCTCTTATTTAGTAAATTTTTACTATTCAATTCTTCTTTTCATTAGTGAAATCCTTAAATTAATTAATTTTACTTCTTAATCTTTCCCGTCTATTTCACCTCTATTAATTTTATTTCTAATTCCAATATAATGATGAGGAGGGCAAAGACATTGACGCATACAATGATTTTGAACCAAGTCTAGGAATTCCAAGAAATTTAAGATTGTAATAGAGTAATAAATATTTACTATTTTTTTGAAGCTTTAATTTTCAACATCTATCAGATGTTGAAAAGTATGAGGAAAAAGCATTAACCCAGACAATATACTGAATTCTAAAAATTAATAAAAAAAAATAGGCATTTGCGATTTTTTTATTTTAAATTTGCTCTTTATGAATATCCCATTTACTCATTAAGGAATAAATAATACCAACATCCTCCAATTTAAGGATTTTAGCGAGTTGTTCTGGTTTCATTCTTTTAATTAAATTATGAAGTAGATCTGAGGTTAAAAAACCTAATGAATTGGATTTTGAATAATTTTGTGGTCTAAAGATTTTCCTCTTCCGTGGTAGACTTTTTTTAAAAACACTTTGTATTAAGTTCATTAATTGCGCGCCTAAAGATAGTCTAAATTGTCCTTCAGTATGACTTATTTCATAGGGTATGTTAAATCTTTTTTTAATTTGCTCAATAATCTGATAACTCCCAATTTTTACGTCAGTTCTCCCTTCTTTCCCTTCTCCGTCATAAAATCCTAAAAGGAAAGCTAAATCAAGAATAGGGTTATCGAATTTAATTTTTGGCCACTCTGTTTTTTTAGATTTACTTCCTTGAAATCCTAATCTAAACAAATCATTTGCTATTTTATTACTAGCAAAACCAATGCCAACAGCTTTGTAATAACGCCACTCTCCCTTGTAGAACTTTCTGCTTACTTTATGATATATATAGTTGGGGTTTAGTCCAATTGACCCACAAAATCTAATAATCTGGACTGAATCATTTAACTTTAAAAAGAATGAGATATAATTTCTTTTTCCTTTTTTATTAATTATAGAACCATCAGCGAAGAAGAAACCTAACCAATATGCTTTTTCAATTGTATCAATAATACTAAAAAAATTTTCTTTTATAAAACGATGATACCTATAGAGTTGCATATCTTGTTTTCTTGATATTGGAATTACTGGCTTATTTAGTTCGATGTATGCATCAATAAGTTCTATTGCTTTTTCTGCAGAATTAGTCAGACCAGAATAGGACTTAAGCTTGTTTTTCCACTGTATTAATACATCCAAAGCGATCTTATGATATCCTTCCTTTTTAACTTTCTGAATCACCCTATTAATAAAGAAATTAATTGAACCTAAAAAAAGACTCATTTTCCTGTCTGATAAAGTTAAAATCCCATTTTTCTTTCTTAAAAAATCCTGAGAAATAATCTTTTTTAACTCTTCTCGTAGAGATTCAATGAATCCAAGGGTAGATCTAACTTGAGATCTAATATTTTTATTAATTTTTAAAGGATTATAACTTAAAAGCCATTCTCTGAATGTAAGTTCATCTCTATTTGGTAAAAATTCCTTCAGTTGATTAGTCCAATCTTCATTCTTTTCTACTTTACTATACTTTTGATAATTACATAAATAATCATGTAACATATTTTTTTTGATATAATTATGGAAATCCCAGCCCCATCTAACATAGGTCTTTGTAAGCTTTTCAAAGTTTTTTCCTAGTAGAGCAATTAAATCTACGGTGGGAAGTTTTTTTAGTAGAGATATAAGCTCATCTCTTTCTAATTTACCAAAATTATCTTTTTGAATGAGTTTAATTATAATTGATTTTTCATTTAGATTCAACTTTGTATTTTTATATAAATTTTCTTTTAATATCTCCTTCCAACTTTTTTCATAATCTTGTGTGTTTTTTTCAACTTTTTTGAGATATTCTAACTTTCGACTAAGGAAATTCACAAACTTTTCTCTTTCTTTCAGAATTTCATTTATATTCCACATAAAATAGCGATTATATAATGATCGAAAGGCTCTAAGATTTCTGAAGATATTTAATTCAATTGGATCTATTTTCTCAAGTTTTTTTAACAGTTTTTCAATATCTTCGTGACTTTCCTTGGATAAATTATTTCTTTTGAGTAAATTATTTAACTTCAGATATATTTCTCTAAAAAATTGATATTTCTCAATTAATCTAATTAACTCCTGCTTGATTTTTTTTTGATATTTTTCTTTCTTTAGCTTCCAAAATCCACTTTCTTAATAAAATTTCCCATTGTTTCCCTAGCCAAGCTAAAAAAGCCTTCGTTTCCTTTTTATTATAAAAAGGTCTTCTACCAGTTTCCTGACGGTATTTTTCTCCTAGCTTCTGTTTACTTTTAGAGAATAGTTTCTCTTTCTGAATATTTATAATTCTTTTTTCTATGTTAGAATCTTTATTTGATTTAACTAGCTTTTGTGTTTCAAGCTCTAGATCTTTAGTGTCCAGATTTCTCTGTTTTTGAACTGTTTCTTTAATTTTAGTCTCAGACTTTTTTGATGATTTATTAGTTTGATTTTGATCACCTAATTTTAACTTTTCAGTATTAGAAACTAACTCTAATTCTTTTACTTTTGTAGAGATTTTATTTTGGGCTGACTTATTTGAGTTTTCTTCTTTAGTTTCAGATTTCGCAGAGGGTTGTTTTCCTTGTCTCTGGGTTGTTTTAGAATCATTATAATTAGTATAGTTCCCAAATTCTTCAGGATTAGTAATTAAATCTAAATCTTTAACTCGCTTCGGTTTCTTTTTCTCATTTTTGATCTTTTTTTTCATATATTTAGTTTTTTTCTCACTAAAAATTACATCATATTTTGTTTTTACTATATGTTGATATTCATATGGTTTATAATTGCCCAATTCATCTGGATTGGTTATCAACATAATTTTTTTTGCTTTAATCCGTTTTTTCTTTTGTCGTCTCTCAGGAATTAGTTCTGATTCTTGTTCAGGGAGCAGTTCTGATTTTTGATCTGGAACTTGGTTATACTCCTGTTCAGATATATCTAATTCACTATCATCTTCTTGTTCTGGCTCATAAAGTTCTTTAATTGCCATTTCAATGGGTGACATGGTTTCTCCCTCGGGAGTTACTAGGTCCCATTGTTCTTCCGAGCTTTCATTAATTTCTTCCTCTGATTTCGACTTTGGCTCTAAGTATGGTATGGCTTCTGGTTCTAAATCCGATTCTGATTCTCCTTCCATGTCTGACTTAGATTCTGGTTGCATATCAGATTCCGCTTCAATTTCTTCTATTTCTCCCCTCAACGTTTCTATCTCTCGACTTTCCACTCTCGGCATTGGTGTTCCATCAGGACTTACAAATACAAGTTCATCTGGATTGTCATCTTGTTCGTCTTCTGGAGCTTGTTCTGGTTCCGTTTCGAGATCTTGTTCTGATTCATCTTTGGGGTCCTGTTCTGGCTCATGTTCAGGTTCATGTGTTATTATTACAGTAACAGTTCCAGTGGTATTTGGATTAAAGTTATCTGCCCGGGGAATATCAGGTTCCTCATTAAGATTTTCATCATTTGGATTGAACTCTTCCTCCTCAGGTATTTCCTCAGTTTCTTCATCATTCGGATTAAATTCCTCTTCTTCGGAAATCTCATCGGGATCTTCATTCGGATCAAATTTCTCTTCTTCGGAAATCTCATCGGGATCTTCATTCGGATTAAATTCCTCTTCTTCGGAAATCTCATTGGGATCTTCATTCGGATCAAATTCCTCTTCTTCGGAAATCTCATCGGGATCTTCATTCGGATTAAATTCCTCTTCCTCAGGTATCTCATTGGTTTGAGATTTTTCATCTTCAGGTGAAAGTTCTCCTTCATCCTCTCTACCTTCGTTATCACCGGATTCACTCAAAAAAACCACCCATTATTCTACTAAGTAATCCAAAGTTTCTATAGTAAAATTTTCTTCATTGTATCCATTAAGTGCAGTGGCACAGCATTGTTTTAGGTGAGTTAAGTATTCTTGTAATTCTAAGTTATTTATATAGAGTTTATAATCCAGTTGACTTAACATGAAGAGAATTTTAAGACTATGTATTGTAAGTACGCTGTTAAAAAGATGGTGAGGGTTTGGATCAGCAATTATCAGTAATAATCCCTTACTGCGAAATTCCCTGATCAAAGTGTTTAGCATTTTCTCTAACTGCTCTCTTGAGATAAAATCATAGTCATCTGGGTTTGTAGTGATAAATCGCTCTGCGATTTGATGAGCTTCATAAATGAGTATGATGTCCTCTAGCTTATCAGCTTGCGTATCAGGTAAAGCACTAGTTAATAGTTCTTCAAACATACAAATACACAATATTTTTTTAGAATTAAATTTAAAGGACTATAAAATGGGATTATTTAAAGAAAAAATAATGGAAATTTTTGAGAAATTTTAAAGGAAAACCTTTAAATGAAAATTGTAATGAAATTAAACCATCTGATAATGGTCTGGTTTTCTATCTAATATTGAAAAAATTAATACTGCCATTAAAAATAATAGAAAAAAGAGATTGATATATTACTAAGCCAATGCCATAAATCAAAAAGACTATTTCCTCGAAGAAATTCCAGAACTATCCAATTTCACCACTAACAAAGAGAATTTTAGCTGTACTTACAAAAAATTCAAATTATATTTTCGAAAAATCAAAAAGATACTCAACCATCTAGTTCGATATTGTAGCTTTTGAATCTGAAGGGGAATAACTGATTTCATGAGACATTGAAGACTCAGAACTCTCTGTCACTATTGGAGAAGTTTTTGAAATCAATAACATGGTTCATAGTTGTATCACTGGAAACTTCCCAAATCAGACACTCGTGAATGAAATAATTCACTTTACAATATACATTACTATTTATGGCTCCAATTCAACTAAATATGAGAATCGATTCGCCTGAAGTTTTGGGGCTCTATATTTATACATATGATGCAATATATGCTTATTCTGAAGCGGGAGTGTACACTATTACCCTCACGGTATTAGATTGTTATGGAAATACTTACACAAGTAAAAATATACTATTACTTGAAAGAGCACCAGTTATTTTAGGATCTTTTGTAATAAATTTAAATCAATGGATTTAAGTCCCATTTAAATATCCGTGGATATAGTTATATTGTTCTTTAGTTAATTTATCGATCTCTACATCCATCGATTGAAGCTTTAGGAAACCTACTTCATCGTCTATTTCCGCGGGAATATCTATTATGCCTGACTTCAAGTTAGCTTTATTTTTTACAATATATTCAGACATTAGCGATTGTAAACCGAATGACATATCCATTACCTCTGCAGGGTGGCCTTCTGATAAGACAAGATTAGCTAATCTACCCTTAGCTAGTAAGTAAACCTTTTTTCCATCAGGAAAGATTAATTCCTCAACGTTATTACGGATTGGCTTAATTTCTTTAGCATATCCATATAATTCCTTGGTTGGGATTTCTATATCGAAATGACCAAGGTTTCCAAGAATTACACCATCCTTTAATCTGTTAAACATCTCTTTATTTGGAGAGATAACATGTTTACAACCAGTCGCAGTTAAAATTATATCAGCGGTTGGTAATGTATCGGCTATAGGCAATACTTGATATCCAGCAAATTTTGCTTGTAAAGCTTTAATCGGATCCACTTCGGTTACCGTTACATTTGCACCAAGTCCTCTTGCACGTAAAGCCATTCCAGAAGAACAATGACCATAACCTGCAATTACCACATTCTTACCAGCAAAAAGAACATGCATACCATATATTGCGGAAACTATACCTTGTCCTGTACCTAATTCGTTATCAAATTGATTTTTACATCGAGCATCATTTACAGGAAATAGTGGCACTTTTAAAACTCCCTTTTTTTCCATTGCTTTAAAACGTTTTACTCCGGTGGTAGTTTCTTCTTGACACGCAATTATAGTTCCAGAAGATATGAGGTTTTGATACTCTTGATGAGCAGTAACTATCATATCTGCACCATCATCTATTAAAATGTTTGGTTTAGCATCAAGACATTGCCGTATACACCAATAAAATTCTTCGTCAGTATTACCATGCCATGCAAATACATTTATCCCTTCTTTAACTAATGCGGCAGCTACGTCATCCTGCGTAGACAAGGGATTACTTCCACATAAATAAACTTCAGCACCCCCTGCTTTTAATGTACGGGCTAGATTTCCTGTTTCTTTGGTTATATGAAGACATCCTGCAATTTTTATTCCCTTTAATGGTTTTTCTTTATTGAATCTATCACGTATAACCCGAGAAGTTACTGGCATTTTATTTTCTGCTATATATAATGCTTCCATTCCTTTTTCTGCCAGACTCTCATCTGCAACTTTATAGTTAACCATTTCAAATCCACTTTTAAAAATTAAAGTTTTAATAATATTAGTTTTAATTAATTTATAAAAACATTTCTGGTCAAATGCCAATATTTATATATTAAATTTTACATATTTCTAATTATATCGAAATAAAATGCAAAATTGTATTTATATGAGTATGATTATAGATCAAATAAAAGCTCAACGTATTATAAAAAATTTAAGTGGAAAAACAAAATTTGTTATATCAAAAAGTTCACAAGCAATTGGCCTTTCCAGGCAAACATATCAGAAGAGACTTGATGATTTGAGAGAAAAAAAACTAATTACAAATTTTACCATTAATATAAATCCTGATATTCATCCCTATAATTTAAAGTATGTATTGCTTGAAATTAAGACGAATCCAAAAGAACCTCAGCTTGTTGATAAATTATTAAGTATTCCTCAGTTGAGAATGTTAGATGGTATTTTTGGAGATTATTCTTTAATCGCTTTATTTATCTTTAAATCTCCTGAGGAATATTATCGAATACTAAAAACAATTGATAATATAATGGCAGAATCCTATTTTAAGAAATATCAGATCATAGAAACCATTAAGGTGTTTAAAACCAATGGGATAAGCTTAGGAAATTTAGACATTTCATTTAATTTTGCTGATAGAGTTAATCTAGAACAAATTGCACAAAATAACATAAATGTCAAATATAATCCAGAGAGATTTCCGGGGCTTGTTATAAAAAGTGATAATCCTCGAGCAACTATATTAATATTCTCAACTGGTGACGCAGTTGTAACTGGTTTAAGTGATGCCCCAGAAAAAGATGAATTAATACCTAAAATAATTGAACTTATCAGAAATACTGGATTAAAAGTAGACGAGAAAAAAGTCAATCTAAATTTGCATATTGATGATATTGATTATCTTATTTTAAAGATCTTACAGGAAGATCAAGGATTAAAACCAATTTCAACTTATGAAATTAAAAATCTACTAAAAGAAAAGTATAGTGAAAATTTGAAGATACTCCATAAAGATGATATTTCACAATCCACTATTCATAATAGGATTAAAAAGCTTGAACATCAAGGCATTATCTTAAATTATACAATCAATTTCTTGCCAAAAGAATTAGGATTTGAAGGCAAATATCTCCTCCGAATAAAACCAAAAGATCCATCCAAATATAGTAACCTTGCCCTCAATTTAGAAATGAACAAAAATATAACTGATTTATTCAGAATAGGAGAGGAATATGGTTTACTAGCTATTGTTCGCGTAAAAAATGTAGAGGATTACGGATCTTTCATAAGAGATCTCTATTTAACAGAGGAAATTGAGGATACTTTTACAAATTTTGTATTAGATGAATTAAAGATTTATACTAATTTTATCATTTTTTAGAATTTGGGCTTTATATCTCTATAATTTTCCAATGAGTAAATTCTTAATAATTTTGGAATATTCCATTAATTAACGTGGAAAAAATATAGATCAGTAATTAACTTGCTTTAAATAAAAGTTATGTATTCTTTTTTTGAATTATTAGCCAGTAAGATTGGTTTTTCGAGAATTGGGCGAATTAGATTATCTAAAGATAGGAATCTCTATATCAAGACACCAACTATTATTATCCCAATTAAAAACATTTTGATGAAACAATTTAATTTTATTCAGGAGTTTGAAAACCATGATTTATTTATTGTTTCCAAAGAAATCTTTTTAAAAATTGGATTTCTTCGAGAAAAATTTAAAGATACAGGATTTATATTTTATCACCCCGGGACTCTAGAGAAATTTGAACAGATATTATCAAAAAATTCTGATATATTTATTCAAGATAATATTTTACCAATAATTCCTTTTTATATACCTACAACCACTCTTAGTAAAGATTTTGCAGAGAGAGAAATCAAAAATTATCTAAAGAATGTGACAGGATTATTAGATAAATATCCAAATATTGATTTTGGTCTCTCAATAAGAGTTTTTGACTATTCAGAAGTAATCGATTTATATTTTCCGATAATAAAAGAGAGAGAAAATATAAAAACCTTAAATTTCTTAGATCTTTTTGATAATTTTGGAAATTTCAGAAATATTGTTAAATCAATTGTAAAGATTAAAACTAATTTGGATAATAATCTTGTTATAATAGCCTCTGGTAGGATTATCCCTAAATATTATCCGATGTTAGTTTATCTAGGAGTAGATCTAATAGATTCATCATTTTTATTATTTTTATCAGCAGAAAATTTTTATGATACAATAGAACATTTATTACCTATATATAAGATTAAATATTTACCGTGTTCTTGCCTTGCGTGTAGAGGAAATCTAAAAAACGTTCTTGATATAAAACATTCTCAAGAAAAGGTCGATTTGCTCTGCTTACATAATTTGATATCTGCATTTAATTACATGATGAAAATCAAACAATATCTAAATTATGAGGATTTTCGAGCTTTTCTTGAAAAATCTAGTCTTGATGATACTACTCTAATCTCGACTTTAAAAATCTTGGATAGGGATCATTTTAATCTTATCCGATATGAAACCCCAATTACCCAAAAAAACAAAATAATTAAGTGTTTAGGACCTTCCTCTTATAATAGACCCGATTTTAGGGAATTTAGAGAGAGGACTATTAAAAGTTTTGAACCAGAACCTTGGACTACTATAATTATACTACTCCCTTGTTCTGCGAAAAAGCCTTATTCTGTGTCTAAATCTCATAGATCTTTCTATAATATACTCAGGAAGTTTCCAGAATTTCCGGATTTTCAAGAAATTATTTTAACTTCTCCTTTAGGTGCTATTCCTAGGCAATTAGAAAACATATATCCTGTTAATTCATATGATATTTCTGTGACGGGTGAGTGGGATGAAACCGAAATGGAAATAACTTCAGAAATGTTAAGAAGAATCTTAGAGAAATATAATGAAAATATCCCGATTATTTGCCACCTTGAAGGAGAATATCTTAAAATCATTGAAAAGGTAAAAACAAAATTATCCTATAAGTTCTTTTTCACAGAAATTGATGATAAGGTTACTTCAAAAGAATCACTTCAATCATTTGAAGATTTGATAAAAGCTCATCTTAGTGATTTTAAACCAACAAAAAAATTCTTGTTAGGAACTTATGAAATAAAATCATGGATAAGAAAAATTGTAAAGATACTGGATTATCAATATGGGAAAGGTTCAGGAAGAAAGATCATCGCTGATGAATTAAAACCTATAAAAATTAGAAATAGTTCTCAAGTTGACTTAATAGAATTAAAATCGAAAGAAAAATTAGGTATTTTTAAACCTAAATTTGGCCAAATAGGTTTAACAATTACTGGTGCTAATTTACTATTTCAAAAGTCTAATCCCTCGGAATTAAATAAGATAGTATTCGATGGGGAGTTTATTATGGGAAGTACTTTATTTCGAGCAGGGATTATAGAACATGGCTTAGATCTACTGCCTGAAAATGACGTTTTAATTATTAACAGAGAAAAGAGTGATGTCATTGGAGTCGGAACAATGATCGTGGGCTCAAATTTTTTAAAAAACTCTAAAACTGGAAGAATAGTTGAAATTAATGAAAAAAGAAGAATCTAAAGGAAAAAATTTACACTATCTTGAACAAATAAAGTCCATAAGACAGAAGGCTCTAAAGAACAGAAAAAAGTTCGAGAACCAGTTAGATCAACCAGTAAGTTTTTGGATAAAAGAAGATAGATTAGTGAGTGGGATAGGTAAAGAATTCAATATTATTCTAAGAACAAAAGGTTGTAGTTGGGCTTTAGGTGAATATGGGGGATGCTCAATGTGCGGCTATATACAGGATGCGAACACTGAGTATATCAATGAAAATCATATTATGAAGCAATTTGATTTTGGTTATAATAGAAAAATTAAAGAGATAAGCGGGGATTCTGATCGCTATGTTTTAAAAATATTTAACTCGGGAAGTTTTTTCGATGAAACAGAGATTTCTAAAAAAGCTAGGGAATATATTTATGAAAAAGTGGCAGATATTGAAAACATAAATGAATTTGTTATAGAAAGTCGAGTGGAATATATAAATTCTGAAAAACTTAAAGAATTAAAGAGATTTCTCAAAGATAAGTATCTAGAGGTTGCGATAGGTCTCGAAACTGTTAATGATTACATTAGAAATTGTTATATCAATAAAGGAATGTCTTTTCATAACTTTAAAAATGCTTTAAAATTATGTGATAAACTTAATGTTGGCGTAAAAGCATATTTATTGCTGAAACCTCCTTTTTTAAACGAACAGGGCGCCATAGATGATTGTGTTGACTCAATCAGGAAATTAATTAATTTAAAAGTAAAAACGATATCAATTAACCCTGTAAATATTCAAAAAGGGACTTTGGTAGAGTTCTTATGGTATCAAAAAAGATATCGCCCTCCTTGGTTTCACTCTCTTTTTAAAGTCTTTAAAAATTCTTTAACTCAAGAGGATTTACAACAGGTGAGAATACTATCCGATCCGAGTGGAGCAGGTACAAAAAGGGGAATTCATAATTGTTTAAAAAGGGAATGTGAAGAAGCTGCAAAAAATGATCTTCATAATTTTATCATGTCTCAAAATTTAGATGAATTAGAACAGCAAGAGTTTGAATGCGACTGTAAAAGAATATATCAGCTTCAAAAACAATTTTGTTAATCTATAGTATAATTTATTAATAAATTGATATTCGAATAATTTTTTTTTAAAATATTATGTATAGCTAAATTATTAATGTAGTAGAAAAGATTTTAGTGGATCGAAATGAAGATTGCCATTTTTGTATGAAAAACCATTATCTTTAAATATTACTCACCATCTTTTACTTTAAATTTCAGATTAAGCAAGGGAATTGTTTGAAAAAAAACTGGGTTAAATTAAACCTATTTTACATTGGAAAATCTAATAAACACCAAATTTTTAGAGCTAAACAATGGAATAGTAATTTAGAAAAAATCTTAAAGCGCCCCGTTTATAATGAGAAATATGATAAAATTGGATATATTAAAGATATTTTTGGTCCAATCAACTTACCTTTTATTTCGATTAAGTCCCTATCTAATCAACCATTTGATTCGAAAGAAAAGCTATACGCAAAAATGACCTAGTTTAATATAAGTCTTTTCAGAACCAATTATAATTTTATAATTAAAAGGTGTAATATATTTCAAGTTGGAGAGATATTAACTCAGGATCAAATGAATACGGGAATCTGGATAGTAATTTATGCTCAGAATGTGGAAATACGATATTTTTTGATGAAAACAGAGGATTAGTAGTTTGTGAAGAATGTGGCTTAGTACATTCTGAAAAACATATCGATCGAGGTCCTGAATGGAGAGCATTTGATGCAGATCAGAAAAAGAAGAGAACCCGAACTGGTGCTCCAATGACATATATGATTCATGATAAGGGACTTAGTACTATTATTGATTGGAAGAATAGAGATATTTTTGGTAAGGAAATACCTGCAAAATTAAGAGGTCAAATATACAGGCTCCGAAAGTGGCAAAGCCGTATTAGAGTATCTGATGCCACCGAAAGGAATCTTACATTTGCATTAAGCGAACTTGATAGAATGGCCTCGAACCTCGATCTTCAGAAAAATTTGAGGGAATGTGCTGCGAAAATTTATCGTGATGCTGTTGAAGCCCACTTGATTCGTGGTAGAAGCATCGAAGGTGTAGCAGCAGCTAGTTTATATGCTGCCTGTAGAATGTATAAAGTACCACGTACACTAAACGAAATATCTGAAATTGCTCGCGTTGACAAAAAAGAAATTAGTCGGTCATTTAGATTCATTTCCAATGAATTAGATTTAAATTTAAATCCAACTAAACCAATAGATTTTCTTTCGAGATTTATTTCAGAGCTAGGTTTAACAACGAACTGCCAAAAGATGGCAAAATCGATAATAAGAATTGCAGAGAGAAGAGGTTTAACTTCGGGAAGGGGACCCACAGGTGTTTGTGCTGCTGCTATTTATGCTTCAAGTATTTTAACAAACGAACGTAGAACTCAGAGGAGTGTAGCACGAGTCAGTTGTGTCACAGAAGTTACAGTTCGAAATCGTTTTAGTGAACTTGTAGAAAACCTAAACTTAGGAATCTCATTAAAAAAAAATGGTAAATAACGAGAAAGTGATTATACTAGAAAATAATTTTCTATTTTATACTTAATATCTCTATTTTCAATTAATTGAGTTATTAAAATCGTAATATCTCCATATTATAACATTTAATGACTTAATTTTATTATTTTAAACCTATCATATTGAAAAAATGATAGATTAGGTGTTATAAAAGTGGATAACATACTAAATCAAGATGAGGTTAATTACTTTTTATACAGGATAGAAAAAAATTTCCCTAATTTTGTAGCAGGAATTATAACAGATAAGCATGGCTTTACTATTGGATCTAAAGTATCTAAGAAATTATGGATTCTTGAAAATACTCTAGCACTATCTGCGATTTCTAAGAAAAATGATTATATAGAAGATCCTCATTTAATTCAAATTAAGCGAGATTTAGATAAAAGCAAAAACTATAAACTGCTTGTTCTTTTAGAAAAATCAAAAGAGTATAAAAATCGATTAAAACCGTTAAAATCCTTAATTAAATCACAGGAGCTTTTCTGAGATTCTAGATTGAGCATTTCAACGTCGATACAGTATTTATCTCAAAACGGGCAAAAAAAAAAGGTTTACTTAAGTTTTTATATTACAACTTTCTTCATTTATTGAAGTAGGTACGAGGAAAAATATATCGTTTAGTTTTAATAAATAGCTATATATTAAAAAAAGAATATAACACTTAATAGGTTGACAAATACTTGAGCTTTTCCAAAGATGAGCTTAAATTAAAAAGAATTTTAAACAGTATTATTAATAGTACTCCTGGACTAAAATATGCTGTACTTGTTGACGATACAGGAATTACTATATTAAGTCAATCTAAATACACCTTTTCTGATGAAAATGGAATATCTGTTGAAAAGATCGGTGCTATCGGAGGAGCGGTGTTTATAGCAGGTGAGGAACAAGGACAAATTTTAGGATATGGGAATATCACTTTACAAATTACAGAATATTTTGAAGGAATGATTTTTGCAATGAAAATTGGTAAAGGTGTTTTATGTCTCTGTACAGATAAAAAAGTTCAAATAGGTTTTATTATTGCAACGATGAAAAAATGGGCTCCAAAACTCTCTACAATTTTAAATCGTTATTTACATGAGGAACAAGGAGAGATGAGTAAAGAAATGAAAGAACTTTTTAAATCAGATACAATTGGATTGTTATAATTCTCTTAATTTTAGTCTATAAGTGGCATAGATTGTTGCCTAAAACACTAACTCATTTTTCTCATCTTACGGATTTGCCGCATAATTAAAAAAGGTCTCTCGTGTTAGGTCTTAACCTCTATGCCTTTTTGGGAATAATCATATCTGCACTCTGGGTACTGCCTTAAGCTTCATCGTAAAAATATTCATCTTTACTAAGATAAGAGCCCACATGTTGCAGTAAAATTATTGATTATTACACTCCAGATATTTGCATTCTTTTTGCGCTACAATTTCATTAGCAAACGCTTTATTGTGCCCTCGAAAGATGCAAATTGCTCTATCATCGATATCCCAATATATAAATAGAATTGTTAAATTTTAAAGATTTTCGTTATCACGAGAAAGAGAAAGGATAATTTTTACATAATTCATAATTTCATAGATAAGATCATTCTCTGTTAAGCTTTATTAAGTCAAGAATCTCATCATATGATCCAAGTAAATTCATGACACTAGGATCATTTAATCCCTCATTGGGCGTTCCTTCATATACTACGTTTCCACCATCTAAGACCAACATTTTACTTGCCCAATTTTCAACAAAAAAGAGATTATGTGTAGTGAAGAGAATGGTAATATTATTTTGTCTTCTTAAATTCTCCAGAATTTCTAAGTGATTGCGTATTGATTTAAAATCAAGGTTCGCGAAAGGTTCATCTAATATTAATAATTTGGGTTTCATTACAAGTACTCCTGCTAAAGCAGCTCTCTTTTTTTGACCCCATGAAAGGTTAAGGGGTGAATATCCTTTAAATTCTAATAAATCAACTGCCTTTAATGCCCATTCAACTCTTTCCTTAACTTTATTCTCGTCTAATTTTAAGTTTCGGGCTCCAAAGCTAACATCTTCTTCTATGGTTGGAGCAAATAATTGATCATCTGGATTTTGGAAGAGTAAACCAATTGATTTTCTAAGTTCCCATATTTCATGCTTATCTCTTGTAAGAGTTTTATTAAAAATTTTAATAGTCCCAGAACCTGGTTTTAATAAGCCTACTAATAATCTTAATACGGTTGTTTTACCCGATCCATTATTTCCTATTAAGGCATTAACAGTATTTTCTTCAATTTTAAATGATATGTTTTGAATATTGAATGTCGAATCGTAACTAAAATTCAAGTTTTCTACCTCTATGGCAAGAATAATGTAAAAACCTCCTGATATATTGATTGTAAGTTAATTATAAAGATAAAACAAAATATCATTAAAGAGAAAATAGCTAATATTCCAAAATCAGTTATTTTGAATCTTTTCGGAACAAATGTAATTTTTCCAGAAAAACCTCTCATTTTAAGACTCTCATATAATCTTTCACCTTTTTCCATATTTGTTAGAATACCTTTACCCATAACATAGGCATGAGCTCTTAATTTTTGCCAATAGGAAGTAATTTGTTTCCCTCTCATTTCCTGCGCTTCTAATATCTTTTTATTTGAAATTGCTAAAATTGGGATATAATGTAACATTATAATAAGAGATCCTACCAAAAACGACGGAATTCTTAATTTAGTCAGTGCATCAATAAATTCTGAATAAGTTAGTGTGGAAATAAATGACATAAAAACAAATAAGGCTATAAAAACTCGTGAAAAAATAAGGCTAGCTAGATATGTTCCTTCTTTATATACTGTTATTTTGACTCCAATATTGAAGGTATATATAATAGTTTCTCCTACATAAAATGGAATGAATATTGTGATTAAGAAAACTAAAGGTACAACAACCTTTAATCTTGATAAAATCTTAAATATGTTTAACCGAAACGCTAAATTTAATATTAAGGTAATTAATAAAATAGTAAAAGCGAGATAGATATCTTCTATAACTAAAAATGGTATTATGAGAATTAGGGGTAAGGTTAAGCGAATCACAGGATGAATCTTTGCTAAATATGTTTTTTCATTTTCATGCCTAAAAGGTAAACTAGTTTTCAAGACATCACCAGCCAATCTAGTGTAAGAAATTCATATCATTTTTGAAAAGAGTAATATTTATAATTTTTCATACTTAATTCTAAATTAGTATTATTAAATTTTTCATTACAAAAAAAATTAAGCATAATAATTTAAAAAATGCATTTACCAGATGGATTACTCGATCCCTTTACTATAATTATCCTATGGATAGTTGTAATTTTAGTAATAATTTTTGGCTATTTTAAAATGGGTAAAGTCTTTGAAAAAGAAGATTCTGAGAAATTAATTCCTTATATAGGTGTATTAGCTGCAACAATTTTTGCATTTCAATTTGTTAATTATCCTGTTCCTGGAGGAACTTCTGGTCACTTGATTGGAGGAACCCTAGTTGCGGTAATATTAGGGCCATGGGCATCAATAATCGTTATCTTTTTAGTCCTAGTTGTGCAAAGTTTATTTGGGGATGGAGGAATACTAGCCTTAGGAGCAAATGCTTTCAATATGGGGATAATAGGAGGGATAGTTGGATTTTATATCGTTGTGTTTGTAGTAAAAATACTAAATAAAACAGCCCTTAAGAAAGAATTAAAAGTTTCTATAGCTACTGCTATAGGATCCTATATTGCAATTGTATTAGCTTCATTATTCTGTGCTATTGAATTGAGTATTGCAGGAGCAGTTCCTATCGAAATTTCGATTCCTGCGATGGTTTATTGGCACCTCTTAATAGGCATTGGAGAAGCAATCATTTCTGCTATGATTGTATTCTATATTTACAAAGTAAAACCCGAACTTATTACAATAGAACCAGTTTTAATGAAAAAAGCTGTGCACTTAAATATTGAAAGATATAAGCGCCCAATAACTTCAATGATCATTATCATTGGTGTGTTGATGTTTATGATTGCTGTGGGTTTTACCATCGGGATTTTATCCGAGTCCCCTGATGGTTTAGAACGTGTGTTAATAGACTATGATGAAAATTTGCTCGGAAATCTGCAAAACTCTTGGATACCTTTATTTAGTTGGGTTAAAGACGATTATAGCGCTGGTATTTTAGGTACGGTTATATCTGTCGTTATATTATCATCTATTTTTTATATAGTTATCCGATATAAAAGAAAAAATCAAGATAAAAAGGTTTGATTATTTCTAGAAAGTAAACCTTTAGTTCCAAATTTATTAAATCTAAACTAATAAACTAAATTTGAAATTTTATGATTGTGAAATTTTTTGTTAAATCTCCAACAGTTTCTCTTAAAAATTATACCATTAAGGATGTTCCCGGGTCTTCTGGCAGATTAGATGTAGTTGCGAGATGTATTTTGGCAACATTGTTAGGTAGAGATGGTTTTGAAGAGAACGTTGAGATTTGGATATTTTTGGATAAGTATGGTACGTTTATCTTTAATCCAAATTCGTTTGTATATGAAACATTTCCAAAAAATGAATTAAAGTTATCAGATTATTTCGTTGATTTCCTATTCAAATTGAATGGAAATGGAATGAAAAGGAAAGCACTCAATTTTAATCCACTAAGTTCTATTCAAATTTCAGATATGAATTTTCTAAGTGCTTTACGGAAGTTCCAAAAAATGGAATATAGTATATTTACTTTGAAAGAAGAAGGTACAGATTTCTTTCAGATTATGAGTAATCTTCAGAAGAAAGAAAGATTGTTATTTATTATTGGAAGTCAAGTGGATGAATTTTTCAATTCAAAGGAACTATCAGTATTAAATATTCCCTCCATAAGTATTGGAACTCAATCGTATTTAGCCTCTTCTGTCATTCGATTATTAAAATTGCACATATTATCATGATAATAAGTTTTTTATTGATAAGAACTTTTTTATTGTATAATCATATAACAAACCCTGAACTGAATTTGAGTGAACTTAACAATCCTAAAGATAAAAGAACTAAGGAAAAACGTGTACTTGAAAAATATATATCCCCTTTTGCAAATTTTTTTATTAAATATAAATTTACCCCGAACATTTTATCTTTTTTAGGTTTCTTATGTTCTATAGGAGCAGCTTTCTTTATAGCCATAGGTGTACTTCACGATTTTAGGTTTGGATGGACAGTTCCTGTCTTATTAGGTTTTGCTGGAAGTTTTGATGTTTTAGATGGAGAAGTTGCACGAAGAACCGGAAATTTGACTAAAACGGGAGCTTTTTTAGATTCTAATTTAGATCGAATATCAGATGCAATTCTAATTTTAGCATTGATTTTTAGTGGATTTATCAATTTTATAATAGGATATATAATAATGTTTCTGATAATAATGATCTCTTATATTCGTGCAAGATCTGAAAAGGAAGGTGTTATTATGAAGGGTGTTGGGATTATGGAACGAGCTGAGAGAATTGTAATTTTGATGATTGCTTTAAATGTTGAAACTTGGATTTACTACTTTTCAGGTCTCAGATCAGGGACACCGTGGGTAATATTTAATCCCATTATTACCGGAAAAGCTCCAGTAACATGGTTTTTTCTGCTCTTCATATTAGTATTTATGGCGCTATTAATCTTAACGATTGGTCAGCGTATTATTTACACTTTCAAATCCTTGAGTAAGTTAGATGCTCAAAAAGAATAATGTGAATTAAATAAATAAAGCATATTTGAAAAATATCGATTTTCTTACTGAGTAAAAAGTAGACACAAATTTTTTAAGTTTTGGGCAATTCATTCCTTTAGAAATATTAAAAAACAAAAACTAGCTGATTTTTATCCCAAAAAAAAGAAAGAGTGGAGGCAAATCGGGCTCAAGAAAAGGCCAAGATTATAAAGTCCAGTGCTATAAATGTGGTCGATTTGTTGCTCGTAGCAAGGCTAAAGCGGTAACAAAGAGAGTCTCTCTGGTTGATGGGAGAATGTATACCGAATTGAAAAAAGCTGGAACAATTATCCAAACCCCTTCCACAACGAAATACTATTGTATTAGTTGTGCTATCCATTCTCATCAAATTAGTCAGAGAGATAAGAGTTTAAGAAAGGGACAACTATAATAATCTATTTTTTTTTATCCAAATTAAAGTAGATTAAATGTTTAGTTGCTTAAAAAATGAGGGAAGAGTATAATTAATTTGCACTTGATCCTTTTGTGTAAATTCAATAATAGCTCTAATTAAATACTGATTCCGTAATGTATCATCGGGTTCATATATTTTTGCCGTTGCTGTTGGTTGTATTTTAAGAGTATAATTTTCAGCAATTCCAGTAACATTCTCACTTGATATTAATTTTACTCCTAAAAGTCCTAATTCATAGTGTGAAACGATAAAGAGAATTTGGTTATTCATAGAAGGTATTTTTTCGAAATAGACAACCTCCAGATAATCTTCCTTGAGCTCTTTAGGAAAATCTGAATAAGCAATAATCTTCTTCTTTCCTGAAAGGTAGGGAAATGGAGTATAAAATAAAAGATTGAAAGTCGATATCTTTTTAATTTGCTCGTTATACTTTTCAACATCCTTGATAGAATATGCTTTGTCTAATAGTAGATCAAGCTTATCAACCACATCTTCCGCAGAATACCCATCTAGAACTGTTGCAATATAGGATCTTTTTAATTTTTCAATTAATATCTCACTTTTAAAAGTTAACTTGTAATCTATGGAGATCTCTAGAGCTTGATTATATAGATTAGCAGCAATTTGAGAATGACCTAAAGCTAAGAAATAGTCACCTAATTCACTAAAGACTATAATAGCGTCAAGAAAATTTTTATCTAAATCCATGTTTGATACCTCTTCCATGATATCGATGGCAGTTGTTTTATCTTCTCCCTGAATGAATATAGCTATAGCTTTCCCGATTAAACATTTTAATTTTAACTTATCATCTTCATAGATGTCAGCAAGTTCCTCAGTAAAATTATATTGCAATATTGCTTTGTCATATAAACCATGAAAAATGAAAATTAAGGCTTTTAAATAATTAAGAGTTAAACAGGTTTTGTGATTATGAATAATTGTAGAAAATAAAGATGCTCTTTCCAATGAACTTATAGCCGAGTTTACTCTTCCGAGTGATATTAATATATATGCTCGCATAAATTCCATTTTACTGATCTCTGAACAGATTAATTGTTGAACAATTTCATAATCTTTTATTTTTGTTAATTGCCCTGAAGCTACTTGTAGTAATGAAATTAAAAATTCATTTCCTCTTTTTAAAAGTTTTACAGCTTCTTTCGCTTCTCCTTTTATTATAGCTTTTCTTGCTTTATTTACATATTCTCGTGATATTTTTAAATTTTCAAGGAATTTAATAATACCTTGGACTTGTTTATCTTCACTTTGAGGTAGTTTTTGATTTGAAATATACTTTTCCGCAATGTTAATCTCTTCTAGATACCGAGAAGCTCCAATTTCAAACTTCATACCCACATCCGGATTTTCTATTTCAATGTCTTGTGATAAAATGGAATCCTCTGTAACTGTTATAGCTTTTTCTATAAGCCAAGTTATTTTTTGCTCAGCAGGATACGTTTTAGAGCGTTCTATCATATAAGATAATGTGTAATTTAAACTTCTTTTCCATATATCTTTGAAATATTTCCTCATTTGAGAATTAGTTGTTGTTCTTTGGATCTTTAAAAGAAAACTCGAAAGAGATAAGATATTAATTCTGCCTTTATATAGTAAACTGGTATCTTTAACTAGTTTAAAATCATCAGTTACTAGGTGAACTGGCATGGATTCATCATTTTCTATTAAATTCTTTGCGATATAAATTAAAGAAAGATCAGGATCTTGAGCAGGAAATCGGACATTAAATGGAATTAGATCGATCTTAATATCATCTATTTCAATAGGTAATACATTTTTAATACTTAAAATTTGTCGCAATTTATCTTTATAAGTATGAGGAGCTTTAATTTCTTCAAAAACAACTTCAGAGATATAATATTGATAGTCTAGTTCTTTAGCTACTCTTTCTAAGTTTCCCAAAATATTTCGGGCTTTAATTTGTAGCATAGAGATGAAGAAATTAGCATCCAAAATAAAATGCTGAGGCTTGGGCATTTGGTTAACAAAACCTTTTTAAGTCCTTTAGAAAAATGTTATTTAAATATATATTAAATAGTAAAATAATATAATTTTATTTTATTGCATGTACTTTAAATACAAACAATATTGTTTACTAGAGTTGGTATATAAAAAAAATTTGTAGATGTGGTTTTTTATCAAAATTATTGATGTTATCGGATATTCTGGTTCAGGAAAGACATACTTTATTAGCACCGCTATAAAATATCTAAAAAAGGAATTAAATCTTAACATTTCAGTAATTAAAAATGTTAAGCATCATCGAATTGATGATCAAGGAAAAGATTCCTACAATTTTACAAAAGCTGGAGCTTCCTATTCAATAATAAAAAATGAGGATAATGAAGCAGCTATATTTGTAAATATAAATAATTTAAATTTTAACAGGATCATTGAGTGGCTTCAAAAAGGTCCATATGAACTTGATTTGGTGTTTACTGAGGGTTTCCGAAATTTTAAGCATCCTACAATATTATGTGTAAATAAACTAGAGGAAATTAAACCTCAATTAAATAAATATGTTAAAATGGTTTCTGGAATGATATGTCAAAATCAAATAGATAGTGATAATTTCACAGAACTACCAATAGTTAATATTGAAACTAGTTTTCGCCAATTTTTAGAAATATTTAAAATTAAGTGAGGATTTAATTTCAACTATTCAAGGTTCTTCCAAAAGGGGGCGAGCTCTTGGCAAATAAATTTGAATTCCGTAATAATATCTTTATTTTCAATATCAGAGAGGAAAAATTCGATTAATTTTTCATAAACCTCTATTTCATTTGAAGGATCTTTTACTGAACCTTGAATATTTATTATTAAATTATTTAATGGAATTATAATTTCATGTATTAACCATTCTTCAAAATATGGTTGATCTGAAACAGATTGTATATTATAAGTAAGCATAATTTGGGTTAGTTCTTCGTCTGTATAAAAATTACTATCTGGTATGGTCACTTTAAATTTCTTTAATTCATCTTTAAGATACTTTTTATTCAAACTGATTATATAATCTGGCCATGTATCGTCACTGTAATTTATATCTTGAAACACAGATAATTCTAAAACACGCAAAGCAATATTCTTTCCTATGTAACGACTCCTAGGATCGATAAAATTTTGGGATGCTTTATCAGGAGTGGCTCTGAGAAAAATTTTATTTATTAACACGTAAAGGATTCTACACATATGATCTACTATTATTTTAAAAGTAAAGGGGGAATTAGCTGGATTTTCAATAAGGTGTTTATTTTCCTGATCAATTTTCATTGCAAAATTAGAATTGAAACTTTTTAAAAATGTTTTGAAAAAACCAAAATTTAGTTGAGAGATGTTCTTCTTGAAAACTTTTTTGAAAAATAGATTAATATTATTAATATTAGAGAGAGCATAAAGAAAGTTTAAGAATTTTTTAATCCTATTTATTGAATTAGATCCTATTACTTCTTCTACGTTTTCATTACACTGATTTAATGTATCTTTGAATATTTCCGGTAAAAAAAGTAAATCACCTACTTCTAAAGCTTCAAGACCACTTCCAAAGTAATATTTCATATAGAGTAAGAAGAGATTTAACTGTGATTTAGGAGAAGGTAGGTTATTTGCTTGAAAGGTTGAATATAAAGTCGATTTTTTATCAAGGAAATCAAAAAAGTTGATAATTGAATTTTTTTTCTCAGCTGAATATTCATCCAAATTTGCTAAAAACTCCTTTCTAATAATATCAACTTTAGCAAATATTGAGTCTTCTACCCGGGCTCCGACGAAATTAAAGAAATCCAAGAGTGGGGAAAAACTTTGTAATAAGTTACATTTTTTATAAAAATAATAGAGTAAGTCAGTTAATCTCTCTTTAGTTGTGGGATACTCATCCAATGCAATTTGATATAGCTTTTCTCTTCCCTTTAACAAGTTATTGTAATAATCTTCTGGGATTCCCTCGAATTGTTTAAGAAAATAATAAAGAACCATATTATAATAGCTGTGAAATATTTTATCTTTACTATCCTTTATTAAAATCATAAAATTTAAACGCATATTATTTTCTTCTTTATAGAGAATGACTGCGTCAAGTAAAATGAATATATTCTCTTGAATTATTTTTCGAATAATGGTACCTAAAAGACGAATAAGGAAATATAAGTAGCCTAATGGAAAGAAAAATCCGTAAAACAACTCTGTTTCGAATTTTTTTGTGCTTTCTCCAAAGGAATCCACTTCTTCTTGCGTTAGAAAATAATTATATTCTAAAAATAAAATTTTCTCAGATACTTTTTCTTTGGTGATTAGTTCAAGCGATCTCTCATTAAAGCCAAAAAAAGCATAAAGAAAATAATTGAAGAAATCATGGAAGTTTTTATAAAAAAAGCTAGTAAATGTTCGCTTTATGATATTTTTCTGATTTTTTAGCTTAAATTCATCCCATTTCGCCTTAATTTCATTTTGAAGCTTTTCAAATGCTTTTTCATTGGTTTTTAGAATTTCAAATAATAAATTAGTCTCTAATTTAAGGTTGAAAACCTGTCCTTTACCTTCCTTTTCTAAGAAACTTAAGATATCATTTAACTTTTTATTAGTCAAAATTCTCAAATACTTTTTTAATTGCTATATCTTACGCGCTTACAACCCTAAAAATTAAGGCTAACTATTAAGATAATAAAATTTTAATAATAAAAATATTATTCTGATAAAAGAATTGTATTAATATTCCTGCAGTTTAACATGTTTCATAAAATTTTAGTAATTTCATCGGTTTCAGAATAATATAATGCGCTCAATTTTCCATCTTTTTCTTTAATCTGTAATCCATTTTTTTTTTCTGTAAACTTACCAATTTTTTCGGCGTTAATGTTGTTTTTTCTAAGGAGTTCAATCAATTCCTGATTTTGATCATCCTCTATTGTGATTAATAATGATCCTGATGAAATTGTCCCCATGGGCCTTAAATTAAAAATTTTACTTAGTTTTTGTGGCTCAGGTAAAATCATCTTATTAATCTTTTCTCTTTCTAAGACAACACCTGTATTTGAAGCAATTGCCACTTCCATAATCCCTGTAGCAACACCACCTTCTGTTGGATCGTGTAAAGATTTAATGTTAAATTTTTTACTTGATAGTAGAGCTTCCTTATAGATACTTATACCCGGTGAAAATAAATAATCCTTACATTTTTGGATAAAATCTGGATCTAACTTTCTCCTTATTAACTCATCTTCTCTTTCACGTGCTATGATTGAAGTTCCTTCAATAAATATCCCTTTAGTTAGAATTAAAGCGTCTCCAGGTTCTGCTCCTGATGTTAATATAAGTTTATCTTTTTGAACTTCCCCTAATAAAGAGCCAATAATGATAGGTCTTTCGAGTTTACTAGTAATTTCTGTGTGTCCACCTATAATACTAATTCCCATAGATTTGCAGGTTTTATGAATATCATTAAATATATTTTCAATTAGACTCTCTGAGGAGTCTTTTTCAGGGAGTAATATAGTTGCTTGGAACCATTTAGGTTCTGCTCCAGTACACACAATATCATTAATGTTAACATGTACGGCATAATATCCTATTTGATCAGTTGTAAAAGTAATAGGGTCAGTCTTTGCAATTAAATAATTATCCCCCGGTATATCAATAACAGCAGCATCTTCTCCGATTTTTGGGCCTAAAATTACTCTGTTGTC
Organism: Candidatus Thorarchaeota archaeon; assembly: GCA_048882645.1. GTDB lineage: Archaea > Asgardarchaeota > Lokiarchaeia > Sigyniarchaeales > SOKP01 > Loki-b32. The sequence continues at coordinate 7,990 of JBHLRJ010000027.1, read as the reverse complement.
ATTAATTTCTATTTCTGAAAGTAATTTATCTAGATAACCATGCTTAAGTTTCCCGGGAGTAAATCTTACGGAATTGCTTCTCATAAAAATATCAATATAATAAGAGAATATAAATATATAAATTTTGGAGGTGGATGTTAAAATAAAATGTTATTTAAAAATTAGATTTTCTTTTTACCTCACACTAAAATTTAAAAATCAATTACATTTATATCATAATAAATTAGATTTGATAATTAACTCTAGTTAGTTAGATAATTTCATAATATAAAACGAGTCTGTGTAAAATGGGATTGGGAAAATCATTTTTATTAAGTCTGGTAGCCTTTGTGGGATTGAATTTTATTTTCACAATAATTTACTATTTAGTTGTGGGTTTTGACAATCTAATAACTACGATTCAATCTGCACCTCTTATGATTCTTTACTATCTATTTGGTGCTGTGGTGAGCACCCCCCTTATGCTTCTAGAAGGGACAATTATTCAACCTCTCTTTTTCGGTGATCTTAGTTTTTTAGTAATAGGGCTTGGATTTCTTGTTTCATCACTCGTGGCAGCACTACTAGCAGGAAAATTCGCAGAAAGCAAACTTCAAGGCTTTGGGGGATGGGGGTTAACCGTTATTGTGAGTACGATTGCAATTTTTATTGGTACGATTCCGGGTTTAAGTGATACTTTAGTTGCCACTGTAAATTCTTATTATGGTTCGACAGGATTCGAGATGACTCTACTATATCTTGTACTAAGTGGTTTAATTAACATAATCTTCTATGGATTTTTCTCATTGCTGGTATCAAAAACCGAATATTACTAAAGAAAAATAGAAGTATTTAATAATACAAATATTTTTTTCTTATTTTTCAATTTTTGGGACGGAATTGTTTCTGAAGATTTTAAAAAACTAAATTTTTAATTCAATTTACAATTAGACTAACCATACTTATTCATTGGAAAAATTAAAAAAATTTGGAGAAAAAATTATGGCAAGACCGTCACCTCTCGAGATCTATGCACTCTTGGATAAGAGTAATTGCAAAGATTGTGGATATGACACATGTATGGCCTTTGCAACAGATATTTTAGAACGAAAAATTACAGTTCAAGATTGTGCTCATTTAATGCAAGATCGTAAGCAAGCGAAAAATCGAGATAAATTAATAAAGCTCATAACCCCTCCTCAGAAGCCAGTAAGTATTGGTGTTGGTGATAGAGCAACGATTATCGGTGGAGAAGAAGTTTTAATGAGACATCAACTGACTTATTACAATCAGACAGCTATTTTTATTGAAGTTGCAGATGATGACACAGATTTGGAGGAAATCGTTAAATATCTTACAGATCTAAAGTTAGAAAGGATTGGCGATGTCCTTACTTTAGATGGAATAGCATTAAGAAATGTATCAGGTGATAAGGAACAATTCAAATTGGCAGCAACTAAACTAAAAGAATTATCAACTCTCCCCATTATGTTATGTTCTTTCAACGCTGAGAATTTATTGCATGCTGCAGAGGCGATCAAAAGCAAGAAACCTTTATTGTATGCTGCAACAAAAGAGTCATGGGAACAAATCGGAACATTTGCGGTCCAAAATGGGTTACCTGTTGCTATTTATTCAAATAGTTTAGATGAATTAATGTCTTTAAGTGCCACACTACAGAAATTAGGAGTTAAAGAATTAGTCTTGGATTCAGGTACTTATTTTGGTCTGGGAACCCTTTCGGGAACCTATGATAAAATCATTCAACTTAGAACAGCAGCAATAGATAAAGAAGATGTCAATGCAGGGTGGCCTGTTATGGGTGTTCCCGCGGTTTATTGGAGTCAAGTTGAGACTGGAGAGGATAAAGAACTTTGGGAGCATCAGTTTCAAGAAATCATCATGGGTGCAATTATGGAATCCATAGATACGAATTTAATAGTATTGCATACTGGTCAAAAGAGAGATGAAGTGTGGGCGCTTTTAGCCCTCATGACATTACGACAAAGTGTCTTTTCAGATCCTAGGATTTATCCTGCTGTTGATGCTGGTATTTATAAAATTGGAGAACCCGATGATATGGCACCGATTTTTGTTACAAGCAATTATCGAATGACAAAAATTCCAGTGGAGCAGGATCTACAAGGAGCAAATTTGAATTGCTGGCTTTTAGTTGTTGATACGGAGGGAATTGGTATAGAAAGTGCCGTAGCAGGGGGACAGTTCAATGCAGGGGGAATTGCAGAAGCTGTTAAGGAATTCAAGGCATTTGATAATGTTAAACATAGAATTCTTGTTATTCCGGGAATGGCTGCCCGATTGAGTGGAGCATTAGAAGATGAAGCAGATGCTTTTGTAGTAGTGGGGCCAAGAGATTCAAGTGGAATCCCAAAGTTCATGGATACTCAATGGAAACCAGAAGAATTCATGAAAGAATATGAAGCATGGGAAAAATAGCTATTTTTTCATTCATTTTTATTTTTTCTACTAATCATAATTTAGTATCATAATTAAGTAGAAGAACATTAATCTTGTTTATTGAAATCTGATTAATATTCTTTACTATAATCGTTAAGTTATTATCTCCTCTAGCTTCTTTCAATTGATTTGCGCCATGTACTCCTGTTAATACTCCTATAAAGGGACAATTAAGTTGCTTAGAAAGCAGAGCATCCTTAGGATGATCACCTATAATAATGAATTTCGAATTAGGATACATCTCTAATAATATTTTTTTAAGGTTGGGATCTAATTTGCTCTTTATTTTTTCAGTCTCTCCTATGATATAGTCAAAAAATTCACTTATTTTCAAATATTCTATAATCTTAACAGCAATTTCCTGTTTTTTTGAGGTTATTACACCTAATGTAAAATTCTGTTTTTTTAATTCTTTTAACTTATTAGCGACTCCTGATAATAGTTTCGATTGATAAATCCCTTTTGTTCTATAATACTCTCGAAAAGTAAAAGATAATTTGGAAGGATTCAAATCGGTAAAGTGATTGAACATCTCATCTAAAGGAATTCCAATCATTTTTTCAATTAATGACTTATTTACTTCTGGAAGATTAAATTTTCTCAAAGCAAAATTAAATGAATTCACAATTCCTTTCTTGTTATTAATGAGTGTAAAATCTAAATCGAAACTTAAGATGGTATTCTCTATTCCTTTCATAAACTTATTTGATTATAAAACTTAATTATTTTTATATGTCAAAAGCAATATTAAAAAAATTTAATTTTTTTTAGATTATTTCAACCTAAATCCTTTAAATAGTTTTAACAGAAACATTAAATCTTCAGAACTTTCAATCAGTCTTCTTAGCGGGAAAGGAAAATTACTAATTTCCACTTCGTTTCCTTCAGAAATACGTTTAATCATTATTTTAATTATTTCCTTGTATTTTTTGACCGTTATTCCTTCAGAATCAATCTCAGATATCACGTTCCAAGCTTTATCTAATTTACCATTCAAAATTAATGATATTGAAGCTAACACATAACTAAGAACAATATGCGAATATCCAATCTTTTTTAGATTTGCAGCTCTATAATAGTATCTATATACATTATTAACCATTTCTCTAAGGAGAAAGTCTTTTGCATCGTCAAGTTGTTCATAGAATTTTATACTTTCCAAGATGAGAGTAGCTGCTGTAAAAAATTGTTTATTTCTTAAACCTTCCTCAGCAATTTTATTTAATCCTCGAATTATCTGATTAAAAATACCAAATCGATTGAATTCTAAATTTCCTTCTATTGCTACATCATACGCAACTAAATAACTGTCTGTTGATTCATTAATACTCCCGACCTTCCAAAAATTATCTCCAGCCTTTATAAAATGCTTATACGCCATTTCGAAATTATTTAATTCTTTAAAAATATTCGCGCCATCAAAAAAATTCGTAGCTGCTTGACCAAAATCTTCAGCCTTCTCGCTAAAATTACCCCCTAATAAAAAACAAGATGCACACTCTATCAAATTATTTTCAATATCTCGATAACATAATGCTGCTCCTCGATAATACATAGCGATCTTAGAATAATGTTCAGGTATTTTTTCAAGATTTTCGGCTAGGTTTATATAAGCTCCAGCTTCTCGTTTAGAGAAGTTAATATATTGATCCTCCTCAGCTAAAATCTTATAGAGGTTTTTTAATATCTGATAAACTTGAGCGAGTGTTAAATTTTCATTCTTTTCTTCCAAAGTGGTTATTAAATCTGAAAAAAAATCAACTCCGTCTAAAATAATGTCCTGTGATTTGCTGAGATCATCTATTTCCTCATAGCAAACTCCTATTTGTTGATAGGAGTAAGACAACTTCTCATAATAATGATGAGATTTTGAGATTTTGATGACTTTTGCATAGTATTTAATAGCATTTTCAAAATCAGAAGTTTTAAAATATAATTCTGCAATATTTTGATAATTTTGAGCTAATTTTCTTGTCTCATTAAATTCCTTGAGAAGGGAACTTTCTTGTTTTAAGAATTTTATACTGTTTAAAATATTTCTTTTTTCTGTAAGACTATCCTGAAATTTCTCTATTGAGATCTCAGCTATCCTTAAATATAACTCAGCGATTTCATGTAATTTCGCCTGTAATTTATAATCAATGATTTGCTTTTTATAGAGGTCTATAATCTGAGTATATAATTTCAATGCTTCATAGTAATCAAGATCTTCAATTATTACAGCAGCAGAATATAAAAACTCTCCAGCTTCAAAATATTCTCCAGATTGTGCAATATCATTAGAAAAATCAATTGAGGTAGAAATAACTTCTGTTATCAACTTCTTTTTTTCCACCGGATCATCAATTTTTTGTATTTTAGACTCAGAAGCTCTTAGTCTCTCTAGAAATTCAGAATAATCTATGAATTCTCCTTCTTCAATAATCTTTGAATCTCCTCAAGAAGAAACTGATAACTATACATAGAAATTAATAAAAAAATAAAAAATTTGGCATTTTGATTTTTTTCATTATAAATAGATTTTTAAATATCTTGGAGTATAAATTATCTGAACCAAGGTAGACATAAGAATTAATTATATATATGATCAAATTTATATAATAAATAATTATATTTTTAAGAGGTTTTTAAAAAGATGAAACAAATATCAGAATTGTTGGATACTGGTCTGTATGAAACATTTTCCCCAGAAAAAGCTATGACGGTAGCAGATTTATTAAAGGAACTTAATTTGGAAGGAAAATATTTTGGAATATTAGTTGATGGAAAGAAAGCGGATCCAGAAACTAAGATTAACGAGAAGTCAGAGGTTGTGATTTTACCTCATATAGCTGGGGGTTAGCCCTAAAATTATCTTTTTTTTAATCTTTTTTCAGTTATTCTACTTGGTAGTTATATGAAGTGATATTTAGCGTAATATAATTTTTCTATAACTCAATTTTGAAGAAATCCACGCCTAGAAATAGTCGGAAAAGTAAAATATCACTTTGTCTTTAAACTCTTACATCTTAGTGTTTTCTTTGTAACAAGGTTAATGATATGCCTATTAATCTTATTTTTGCTATTTTAGAGGGAATTAAGTACTGGCTAAGAAATATTTAAAATTATGAGGGCTCATTTTAGTTGTATTTTGAGTAGATCCTCTGCTAAAATGGTATTAGGAAAAATCTCTTTAGCTTCTTCTATTAATCTGAGAGCATCTTCCGAATATCTGGAAGAGATATGTGTGAGAATTAATTGTTTTGCATTCATCATTTTTGCGTCATTTGCAGCATCTATAGAGGTAGAATGTTTTTTCTCTTGAGCAATTTCCGCTAAATCTTTCGCGAATGTTGCTTCATGAATTAAAATATCTGAATCTTTTCCTAATTTTATGATTGAATCACAAGGTTTTAAATCCCCAGAGTAAGTTATTTTTCTTCCAGCTTTTTTTGGACCAACAATCCCTTCCTTTACGGGATCAATTTTTTTCCCATTAACTTCAATAATTTGCCCCTCCTGTAACTTTCTCCAAAGATTACTCATTGGAATTCCTAATTCTTTGGCGCGATCTGGGTTGAATTTTCCATCTCTTGGTTTTTCAATAAATGCATATGCATAAGTTACTACTGAATGTTCCACTAAAGCATATTCGATTGTGAAATATTTAGACTCAAACACAGTGTTATTATTCATCTTGATCGTTCTTGAGGGTTCTTCAGAATCTAATCCCTCAAACTCATATGCTTCTTGCGACAGATGATCGATCTCAATGATTTTAACAGGGTAATTCGCTTTTAATCCTAGAATTTTTCTGTGGAGATATATATAAAGAAAAAGATTTCGAGGGCCAATGATCGTCATTGGTGCGGTCCTTTCATTCAGACTCAAACGAAATAAAAAACCAGGCAACCCAATTATATGATCTCCATGAAAATGAGATATAAGAATCGTTAAACGTTTATTAAACTTTAATCCTGCTTTAGCAAACTTACGCTGAAAATCTTCTCCACAATCAAATAATAGAATTTGATTTCGAAACCTGAGGGCAATTGAAGACAGGTTTCTATCACTTGTGGGGGTTGCAGCTGAACTACCTAGTATAATGAGTTCCATCTGTCTCTTTCGCCCTTACATATTTGATTTAAACTTTTATTGTTAATTATTAAAGGAAAGGATTTGGATTATTTCTTTCGTAAGTTGGCGATTTCTATGCTCTGTTCTATAGTTTGTTTTTTCAAATCTTCAATAATTCCTTTTAATTCTCTCAATCTCAATGCTAAATCTGGATCCTCTTGAGAAGGAGTTCTTGTTAGCGTTGAGGGTGTTTCCATTTGCTTTTGTAGATCATTAAGCTTAATATCTCTAGTTTTTAATTCGTTTTCTAGTTGCCTATATCTTTTCTTAATTTGTACAGCCTCATTTTTAATAGTTTCTATTTCTTCTTCCTTTGTTTTGAGTTGTTTTTGCAAAAACATCGCCATGTCTCTTTGCATTTTAAGCTTTCCCTCTATCTCCTTAGTTGGTTCACCTGTATCTGATATATCCCCTTTTTTATATCTTGTTAGTTCCCCTTGAAGCGATTTAATTTGTATTTTTGCTTTATTTAGTTTTTGCTGTAAATCTTTCTTTAATATATTAATCATTTCTGATGAAGCACCATCAACTTGATCTAAATCTGGTTTAATTTCATTAGCTTTTAAGGAAATTATTTCTTTCTTCAAAGTTTCGATTTCAATATTTTTTGTATCAAGTTGCCCATTTGCTTCTTTAAGTTTTTCTTTTAATTCATTAATTTTCGAAGTAGTCGCTTTTTTATCTTCTTTTTTACTTTTTTTTTCATATTTATCAAGCTTCTGTTTTAAATCAAGTACCTGTCTTTTTGATTTATTAAGCTGATTTTGAAGATCCTCAATTAGTTTTTTAGCTACTGAGTCGCTACCTTTGTTTTCAGAGGTAGTACTTAGATCTTGTAGCTTTTGGTTTAGATCTGATATTTCTAATTTATAAACCTCTATTATATCTTCTTTTTCTTTCAATTTTTCGTGAAATTCTGAGGTAGATTCAACTTCCAATCCAAGTTGACTAATAAGAGATTTTTGTTTATTTACCTTTTCCTGAAGATCTTTTACTAAAATGTTTAATGGTGATTTTTCCCTAAAATCCTCAACTCTAATCACAGATGTTTCTTTCATTGAAGCCTCAAGTTTTTCATATTTTTCTTGGAGTTGGGTATAATCTTTTCTAAGAAAGCCCATTCTATTTTTCAGATCTCTTATTTCATTAACTTTTTCCTCAAGCTCATAAGCCAACCTTGATTCTGCTGTTTGTTTCTTTTTACTTTTCTTTTTCATATCTTCTTCTGGAATAAGACTTTCTAATCTTATTACAGTATCTTCAAGGTGTTCAATTTTATCAAGTAGGCTGTGATTTTCACGCACTCGCTTTTCTAATTCTGATTCTAAAACTCTTATCTTATTTATTAACTCTTCTTGTGTCATGGGAAAGAACCATCTATATAGTAGAATTTAATTTATAAATAAAATTATGGAAT
>JBHLRJ010000026.1:0-36594 GCA_048882645.1 Candidatus Thorarchaeota archaeon | reverse complement strand
TTCATTTTGATTATTTTAATTTTATCTTCTTAAATTTATTTTTGTACTAACGGGATAATTATGAGTATAATTATATAAATTCTAAGAAGATCTTAATAATAAATTCTAAAATATTTATAATCATAAAATAATTTAGAGGTGAAATGCAATTAGCATTGATTGGGCAAAAGTGGAAGAAGAACCAGAAAGAATTTTTAAAATTGAAGGCAAATTTCTTTTAGATCTACGAGCTAAAACCATAGATTTAGAAAAGAGCATTAGTAGTTATAGAGAGAATACCCAAATTGCAAGTGAAGCCTTAGAAAACTCCAATAAAGAACTAAATAAATTAAAATTGGAATTTGACTCTATTAAAAAAGAATTTGAAGATCTAAAAGAAAATAACAAGAAATTGGAATATGATTTAAAAAACAGCTTAGAAAAAGTAAAAGATTTAGAATTAAAATTGGAGGAAGCTGTAGCAAAAATAACGGAATATGAAACTTATAAGAAGCAAACCACAGTTAAAGAAAAAGAATTTGAATCAATAAGAGTTGATTTAACAAGTAAGCTTACTGAGAAAGAGGACGATTTAGAATCTATGAAAAATCAATTAGAAGCAAAGATTAGTGAATTAGCAGAAATAAAGAATATTAAAGAAGATTTTGAACAGAAGATGAAAGTTAATGAGAATAAAATTTCAGAATTACAGACAAAAAATCAAACCTTAGAAGCCCAAATGCTACAAGTTATTAATTTGCCAAAATTATTAAAAGAAGTTAGAGAGATTTTAACCCATAAGGGATTCATTTCCGAAATGGAATTTGAAAATATAATGACACAATTGTAATTTAACTTTAAATTTAAGATTATATTTTTAATTTTTAATAACAAAAATATGGAATGAATTATTTAAACGAGTTATATATATTGTGTGATTGAATTCTTAACAAATATAGGTATTCTTTTTACTTTTTCTATAGCTTTTACTTCTGCTTATAATATCGTAGAATATAAGAAATAATCGGTAAAATAAATTTAGTTATTAAGTATCGATAACAAATTTTTTTAAGAAAAATACTTTTACCTTCATAAGATTATCAATGATTTTGTTTGGTCAAACACATTAAGTAAATACCTTGTTTTTTACAAAATTGCAAATCTACTTTAAAATTATATATAAGATTCGAGATAATAATGAGCGATAATGTAGAAAAATATATAAAAAGGAAAGTTTATAAGGCTACTAGCTCAAGAATTTGTCAAAAGTTCGTAGACGCGGGTTTAGAGAAATTAAGAGCATGTATAAATTGTGGTACCTGTACAGGAGGATGTCCGTCTGGAAGAAGGACTGCTTATCGGACTCGTTCTGCGATTCGAAGAGCATTAACGGGAGATGAATCTGTTCTTCAAGATATTGATATTTGGCTTTGTTCTACGTGTTATTATTGTTATGAACGTTGTCCGAGAAATATACCTGTCACCGATATGATTATAAAGCTTAGAAATATAGCAGTTGAGGAAGGTTATATCTTAGATCCTCACTTTGCGCTAGCGAATAACATTTTTTATGCTACTGGACATGGTGTTCCTGCAAATGGAGAAAATAACAAACGATGGAGAGATTTAAGGGAATCATATGGATTACCACCATTACCTCCCACGGTGCATTCTTATCCTGAAGCTGTAAAGGAATGCCAAGAATTGATGAAAGCTGTTGGTTTTAAAGAATTAATGGACAATGCTGCAAAACTAAAAGAAGAAAGATCTAAATCAAAAGAGGAAGAAGAGGAAGAATAGAAACATGAGTGAATATGAATGGAGATATGGATTATTTTTAGGATGTGTAATACCCAATCGATATCCCATGATTGAAGCTTCAATAAGAAGCGTATTTGAGCATCTTGGTGCCGAGCTTCTGGATTTAAAAGGAGCATCTTGCTGTCCAGCACCAGGAGTTTTTAGAGCATTTCATATTCCAACATGGCTCGTAATAGCAGCTAGGAATATTTCAATTGCAGAAGAAATGGGAGTATCTCCTCTTACAGGATGCAATGGATGTTATGGAACTCTTAGAGATGCATGGTATGAACTTGAGCATGAATATGAACTTAAAAAGGAAGTCAATGAATATCTTAGTAAGATTGGTCGTACTTACAATGGGAATTTTGAACCAAAGCATGTTGTTCAAGCTTTATATCTTGACATGGGATTAGATCATTTAAGAAATCATATAAAACTCAAATTTTCAGACTTAAAAGTAGCAGTCCATTATGGTTGCCATATTGTTAAACCAAGTGATAAAAGACCTTGGGAAGGTGAATATGAAGCACCTGTGTTTCTTGATAAGATTGTTGAATTAACAGGAGCCAAAAGTATCGATTATAAGGATAAATATATGTGTTGTGGAGCAGGGGGTGCCGTAAGAACAGCAGTCAAAGAGGTTGCAGCAGACTTTACTAGGGAAAAGCTTACTAATATGAGAGATGCTGGAGTTGACATTATCATCGATTGTTGCCCTTTCTGTCATCTACAATTAGATCTTGGACAAATGGAAGTAAATAATATATATGGAGATATAATCGGTGAAAAATTCAATATTCCCGTAATATATATCACTCAATTATTAGGAGTTGCGTTTGGGATGGATCCAAATCTATTAGGATTGATTAAGAATCATGAGTTATCTGGTGTTTCCCCTTTTATTCCTATCGAACCATTTTTAAATATGGTCAAAGAACAATTAATATAAGAGGATAATAATGACAGAAACTAAAAAAGAGATTAAGATTACTGGCAATGAAAGACCTAAAATTGGAGTATATATTTGTCATTGCGGAGTTAACATTGGTGGTGTCGTATCAGTTCCTGATTTAGTTGAATATGCTAAAAAGTTGCCAAATGTAGAAGTAAGCCGTGAATATAAATTCTTTTGCTCTGATGTGGGTCAAAAAACGATTAAAGAAGATATCGAAGCTGGATTGGTCAACAGAGTCGTTGTAGCAGCCTGTTCTCCAAGAATGCATGAGCCTACCTTTAGAATTGCTTGCAGGGAAGCAGGATTAAATCAATTTTTATTTGAAATGGCTAATATTAGAGAACATTCAACTTGGGTTCATATGAAAGAACCTGAAGGAGCTTATGAAACAGCAAAGGATCATATTAGGATGGCAGTAGCAAAGTCAAGAGGATTAGTTCCCTTAGAAGTACAAAAAGTGAGTGTGGAGCCTTCATGCTTGATAATAGGTGGCGGTATTACAGGAATGAATGCTGCTTTAGATATAGCCACAACAGGCTATAAGGTATATCTAGTAGAGCGAACTCCTACAATCGGAGGTCATATGGCCCAGCTTGATAAAACCTTTCCCACAATGGATTGCTCATCATGTATTCTTACACCTAAGATGAGTGAAGTTGCTCGTGAGAAAAATATCGAGCTCTTAACCTATTCAGAAGTTACGGAAGTAACTGGATATGTAGGCAATTTTGAAGTTACCATATTAAAAAAACCTCATTATGTAGATCAAGAAAAATGCACTGCTTGTGGAATTTGTGTAGATACTTGCCCAGTAACTGTTGGAAATGAGTTTGATATAGGATTAGCTACTCGAAAGGCAATTTATGTTCCATTCCCCCAAGCAGTTCCAGGACAATATACAATAGATATGGAAAGTTGTATTAAATGCGGGATATGTGCTAGAACTGACGTTTGTGAACCTGAAGCGATAAAATTTGATGATGAACCTGAATATATTAAAGTGAAAGTGGGAACAATTATAGTTGCTACAGGTTATGATTCTTATGATCCAACAGAATTGAAACAATATGGTTATGGGAGATATCCTAATGTAATTACTGGACTTCAGATGGAACGGATGTTAAGTTCATTTGGACCGGTAGTTGGGAAGCCTGTTAGACCTTCAGACCTTAAAGAGCCTCATAGCATTGCGTTCCTTCAATGTGTTGGAAGTAGAAACTTTAGAGAAGGCGGTAACCAATATTGTTCTAGAGTTTGTTGCATGTACGCTACGAAGCAAAGCAGGCAATACGTGGAAAAGCATCCCGATGCAGATGTATATATTTTCTATATGGACATTCGAGCTTTTGGTAAAGGATATGAGGAATTCTATGAATCTGCAGCTGAAAACTACGGAATAAACTACATTAGAGGAAGAATTGCAGAAGTAAGTGAGGATGAAGATCACAACATTATAATAAGAGCTGAAGATACATTACTTCAACAACCTATTGAATTGAAGGTTGAATTATTTGTTCTTTCAACTGGAATTGTACCAAGAGCGGATGCAGATATGATTACATCACTTCTAAGAATTCAAAGATCTGCTGATGGATTCTTTTTGGAAGCTCACCCAAAATTGAGACCTGTAGATACTTTAACTGAGGGTATTTTCATTGCGGGTGTTGCTCAAGGTCCCAAAGATATTCCTGACTCCGTTGGACAAGCTAAAGGAGCAGCTGCAAGTGCCATCTCATTAATGGCACAAGGAGAAGTTGAAATAGAACCATACTTTGCTATAGTTCGTCCAGAACGTTGTATAGGTTGTGGGATGTGCGTTGAGAATTGTGCGTATGGAGCAATTGAGCTTGTTGATGACAGAAGATTTGGAACAGTAGCTAAAATAAATGAAGCATTATGTAAAGGATGTGGTGCATGTTCAGGAAACTGTAGATGCTCTGCCATAGATATTAAAGGTTTTACAGCTGAACAGATTTATTCTATCATAACCGGAAGGATATAGAAGCAAAGAATATTTTTATTTTACCTTCTTTTACCTAATTTTTAAATTTTTAGGCAAATATAGCATAAATAGTTATATGATTGACAAATGGTAGTCCAAAACTAAACTAAATAGTTTTTTTGAGAATTTGGTAAAATTCATTAGAAGAGATGGAAAGTTTAGTATCCAAAAAAATAAATTTACTTTCCAAATTATTTTTTAACCAAATTTAATTATTTGAATTCCAACTAGCGTTTAAATAAATTAACATTTTATCTATTTCATGAGTCGGAGGTTTACAAGTTTTGTTTATACACACATAAGCAGTTGCTTTACCTTCAAGGTTATCAAAAAATTGAACAAAGTTGGAAACTTTATCAATCTCTGGTGATTTTTGCTCAGTTTTTCTCTGAATCATTACTTTATTAGGCAAATATTCATTGTAAACAGCATTAATTAATTTCTTAGTATCTTCGGCATCTGTGTTACCCCCAATTACGATTGAATAAGAAGGACCAACTACAAAATCTATAGCCACTAAAAATTGTGTGTAAGCCAAAGGATTAGCTCTTATCTTTTCAGAAAATACCCTATTTAATATATCTGCTTTTCTTTCTAGTTCAGAATTTCCAGTTAAATAGCTTAATCTCAATAAATTCAGCATCGCGATTGAATTTCCAGAAGGAATAGCACCATCATAAATTTCTTTCTGCCTAGTTAATAATTGCTCACCGTTATTGCTTGTGAAATAAAAACCTCCGATTTCTTCATCCCAAAAATCCTTAATTTGAACATCATGTAATTCAAGGGCGGTTTTAAGGTAATAAATATCAAATGTGGCTTCATATAATTCAATTAAACTCCAAATGAAAAAAGTATAATCGGTTAAATAACCTTGGATTTCTGAAACTCCATCTTTAAACCTATGTAGTAGTTTATTATTTGAATCTTGCATATTAGAAATTATGAAAATCACCGCTTTTTTAGCAGCTTGCAGATAAAATTCATCTTGAAGTGCTCTAGCTCCTTTTGCTAAGGCTGCAACCATTAATCCATTCCAATCAGTTAAAATTTTATCATCTTTCTGAGGATGTACTCTCTCCTCTCGATTTTTAAATAATATTTTGCGTATCTCTTGAATCCTTTTTTGATATTTTATATCTAGATTTGATTTTAAATGTAAAATATTATGACCAGTTTTTTTTCCTGTAGCTTCTTCTAGGTAATTTCCAGATCTTTCTATATTAAAAACTTTCGAGATTAATTCTAAATCCTCTTCTGATAACACCTTTTCCAAATTTGCCATAGACCAAACATAAAATTTCCCTTCTTCTCCTTCACTATCTGCATCCTCCGCAGAATAAAATCCTCCTTCTTGGGATGTCATGTCTCTTAAAACATAGGTAAATATTTCTTGTGCTGTCTTCTTAAACTCTTCTTTCTTAGTAGCTTGATATGCTTCTATATATGCAATTGCAATTAAGGCTTGATCATAAAGCATTTTTTCAAAATGAGGAACAAGCCAAACTGAATCGGTCGAATATCTATGGAAACCAAAACCGATGTGATCATAAATTCCTCCTTTTCTCATTGCTTGAAGCGTTTTTTCTACCATTTCCAAGGCGTTTTTATCGCCTGTTCGCTTCCAATATCGAAGTAAAAATACAAGATTATGTGGTGAAGGAAATTTAGGACTATTTCCAAATCCTCCATTAACCTTATCAAACTGTGTAGAAAGTTGCTTGAAGGTTTTCTTAAGAATTGAAGTATTAAATTTATCTCCAGGAGATTCTTGATCTATATTCTGAAGTGTAAGAGTAATTTGGTCAGCCGAATTTATTAATTCCTCTCTGTTATTATTCCACATCTGTTTAATCCGCTTGATTAAATCTATCAATCCAATTCGTCCAAATCTAGTTTCTTTAGGAAAATAAGTACCAGCAAAAAATGGTTTTTTATCAGGAGTCATAATAATTGTTAGAGGCCAACCTCCAGAGCCAGTCATCATCTGACAAACAATCATATACATTTTGTCTATATCTGGGCGTTCTTCTCTATCTACTTTAATAGATACAAAGACATCATTCATCAAATCTGCGACTTCGTTATCCTCAAAAGACTCATGAGCCATCACATGGCACCAATGACATGTAGAGTACCCTATCGATAAAAATATTGGTTTTTTTTCATTATGAGCTTTATCAAACGCATCCTTCCCCCAAGAATACCAATCTACAGGATTTTTAGCATGTTGAAGTAAGTATGGACTTTTTTCATTTTTTAATCGATTCAATCTTACCCCTTCTGATTTAACCACTCTTTTTCTATATAATCAATGTCTCACTAAAATATCAAAATAATTATTATAATTAATGAAGCATTGCGAGGTTTTTCTAACGAATTTAAAGATAAAAATTAAGAACAATAATATTCTATAAATTACAAAACTATAAGGAGGAGAAAAAAATTGAGTGAATTGAAGGTTGTCCTTTTTAATGGAAGTCCTCATAAAAAAGGAAACACATATCATTGTCTAAATCAAGTTATGGAAGAGTTAAAGGCAGCCGGAATTGGATGTGAATACGTATGGATTGGAATGGAGAAATTACAAGGTTGCATTGCTTGCTATAAATGCGTTGAAAACAATGATCAAAGATGTGTAATAGAAGGAGATAACATGAATGAGTACATCCAAAAGATGCTTAAGGCTGATGGAATAATCATTGGTTCCCCAACATACTTTTCTGACTTATCAGTGACTACAAAAGCATTGATCGAAAGAGTAGGATACGCAACAGGTAGACTCTTAAAAAATAAAGTTGGTGCCGCTGTAGTTGCAGTTAGACGTGCTGGTTCTAATCATGTATTCTCAAGTATCAACTATTTCTTTCTGATAAAGGAGATGATTGTTGTAGGGAGTACTTATTGGAATATGGGTATCGGAAGAAATCCTGGAGAAGTCTTAGATGATAAAGAAGGAATTCAGACGTTTAAGAATTTGGGTAGGAATGTAGCATATGTACTCAAGAAACTTAACACTTAATCAATCTTTCAATATCTAATTTTATAGATTAAACTAAAAGTCTTTTTTCATAACTATTTAAGAACACAAAATCCTCTAGTTTTTTTCGTGGCGGTCGTTGTTTTTCTCCTAATTTCATTAAGTCAGAAAGCACTGGATTAACTTCCTTTGAATGTTTTCCGATAATAACAAGAGTAATTAATCTCATCTCATCAGGAATTTTTAAGATTTGTTTTGCTAAACCCTCTTTAAAGCCTGCAATAGGATGAGCAACTAATCCTAGTTCAGTTGCACGTAGTATTAAAAATGCGGTTGCTAGTCCTGTGTCAAACAAATAATAAAGACGTTTACCGATAATACAATCGTTTTCTGGGACACTAAACACAGCTATAATCATTGATGCCTTTTCTACCCACTTATTACCTTCAGAGAGAGCATTAAATAATTCTCTTAATCTCTCCTTATCATAAACAAAAAGATATCTCCAAGGTTGTTTATTTCCGCACGATGGAGCAATTTTGACTGTTTCTGCTAAATCCAAAATTAACTCTCTTGATATCTCTATAGGATCGAAAGATCTATATGCCCTCCTACTTTCTATTGCTTCTTTAACATTCATGTTGTCGTTACTTTTTTAACTCTGCTAAGACGTTCTGGACGTCTTCTGGATGACCATTTACAGATACTTTTGGCCAAATATGTACTATTTTACCCTCGGGATCGATCAGAAACGTACTCCGAGTAACTCCCATGTATTCTTTCCCTCTAAATTTTTTCTTTCCCCATTTACCATAGGATTTAATAATTTCTTTATCAACGTCACTCAATAGAGTCACCTTTAGATTTTTCTTTTCAATAAATTTCGCATGAGATTCTGGACTGTCGGGACTAATTCCTATAACAGTAGCATCAAGCTTTTGTAATTGAGGTAAAATCCCTGTGAATCCGATCGCTTCAGTAGTACAACCAGGAGTATTATCCTTCGGGTAAAAATAAAGCACCACATATTTCCCTTTATAATCATCTAAGCATCTTTTATTATGATCCTTATCAACGGCACAAAATTTCGGAGCTTCAACTCCCACTGTAAGTTCTGTTATCTGTTTTACCATTTCAACATTCATCTCTTATTTGGATTTTGTTTATTATTAAGTCTAAATATCTATTTGAGATTATCAACATTAGGATTATGAAGTATTAGATTTCGTAAAATTAATTTTAAGAAAATAATATCATAAAGTATTTTAATTAATAATTTATAATTTGAGTAGAGAAGTGGTAGAAGGCTTTACACATCCCTTAATAATACAAAAATGGATTTTTAATGGTTTATAAAGAGCCTAAAGAAATAACTCGGGCAAAAGAACTTTTTCAAGAAGGTCAGTTTACAGAAGCGTTTCTCCTCGTTGAACGGTTTGAATCAAAAAATGGATTAACTAAAAATGAGGAAATAGCATCTAGCATAGCTAAATGCTCATTCTATTTTAGATTGGGGAAAAAACAGGAATTTTTCAAGAATATCGAAAAAATTAATCAAGAAACTAGTTGGATTAAGGATGATCTTCTTTTGTTAGATGTTTATCTTGAAATGGCTAAGGCTAAAATGTGGTTTACAAGTGAAAAAGTGCCTGAATATGAAAGCTCCCTTGAATTACTTGGAAAATGTGAAGAAATACTAAAAAATCTTACTCAAATATCACAAATTGAACGTGATAGAAGAAGAGTTGTAATAAATTGGTTGAAAGCGGCGATTTACAACGAACAAGGTTTAAATGAAAAAGCTCTAAAAGTTATGGAGAAGAGTCTCTCCCTGATTAAGGAAATTAATAATAAAGTAGATTTAGTTTGGATGTTAGGTCTGATGGGTCAAATTAATCATCATAATGGTGCCTTAAATCCTGCAAAAGAATTTTATGAGCAGTCTCTGGAAATTGCTAAAGAAATTGGTTATAATGTGATGGTTCAGGCATGTTATAACGGAATCGGGATAATATATGCAGCCCAAGGTGAATTAGAACTTGCAATAGAACAGTATGAACGTGCTTTGACACTTGCCAAGGAAATCGATTATACATTTGGGATTGGAGCTGCTTTTATTAATCTCGGAGAATTGTATCAACAACAAGGTAAATATGATCTTGCTCAAGAAGTTTTAGAGAACAGTTTTAAAATATTTCGAAGTGAAGGTAATCTTGGATATACTTCTCTTGATTCATTATTTCATTTAACTTTAGAAAAGGGTGACATTGAAGGTGCACAAAAATATCTTAAGCAATTAAAGCAAATTAGTGAAAATGTAAGCTCAGCTGATGTTGAAATAACGTATCGTGTAGATCAAGCTATTTTCTTAAAGTTGAGTCCTAGATCATTAAATCGGGGGAAAGCTGAGGAAATTTTGAAGGAAGTTGCTAATGGAGAGACTATTAATTACTCTGCGACATTAAATGCGCTAGTAAATCTCTGTGATCTACTATTGTCAGAGCTAAATAATACTGGTATTCTTGAAATTATTGATGAATTAAATTTATATATTTCAAAATTACTTGCTGTTGCTGAGAAAAACCAATCTTACTTGGTTTTAACTGAAACATATCTCTTACAAAGTAGGCTTTCATTATTAACTTATAATTTTAAGGAGACCAGACAATCCTTAATCAAAGCACAAGAAATTGCCGAAAAATATGGTCTATCGCGTTTGGCTGTGAAGATCTCTAATGAACACGATGAATTTTTGAATCAACAAAATATGTGGGAAGATCTAAAAGAGTCAGATGCAAATTTAAACAAACGTATTGAATTATCAGGATTAAATCAACACATGGATTCCATGGTACATAGGAAAGAAATTAAGTTTCCTAGAGTAACAGACGAAGATCCTGTTGCTATATTTATATTTTCAGAAAGTGGTGAACCCTTATTTTCACAACCGTTCACAGATAAATGGAAAATAGAGGATCACCTCTTTGGGGGATTTTTAAGTGCTATTAATTCTTTTAGTGATGAAATGTTTGCTGAAGGTTTTGACCGGGCAATTTTTGGCCAATATACTATACTAATAGCTCCTATCTCACCTTTCTTAGTGTGTTATTTATTTAAGGGGCAATCTTATCTTGCTCAGCATCGATTAAAACATTTTGCTAATGTACTTCAATCTGATAAGAAAATTTGGGATGTTTTAAATAAATTTGAAAGGGTTAGTCAAATAGTTGAATTAAGAGACGTCCCTTCTCTTGATCCTTTAATAACTGAAATTTTTAAAAATAAAGTGCTCCCTGAAATGAATTAAATTTTTTTAAATTGGTTATATCTGAAAAATTATTAGTTTATTCTTCATTATTGAATTTTATTACTTCATGCGAGGTTTAGAAATGACCGAGATTTTAAATGGATATCCTGCGGTAGAAAAGATACCTGTTCGATGGGGAGATATGGATGCAAGAGGACACGTGAATAATACAGTATATTATAGATATTTTGAGAGTTCACGAATACTGTTATTCCGAGTTTTAGATCTCTATGAAGAACCAACTCAAGTAACTATAGGTCCTATTTTGTCTTTCCAAAGTTGTTACTACAAGGCACCTTTAACTTATCCTGATATAGTCTATGTGGGAGCAAGAATAACCCGTATAGAAGGATCAAAAATAATAATAGAACATTCCCTTGTTAGTGAAAAACTTAACAGAAAAGTAGCTGAAGGGGAAGCCCATATAATCTGGTATGATTATAAAAATAAGAAAAAAGCTCCTATTTCTGATATTCTGAAGCAGAAATTATTAAAATTATAAACACGATTATTCAATTTTAGTGTAAAATCATTTAAGAAAAGGATTCTCAAACGATTTCTAGCGAGTATTTTTTTAATGAAATATAAATCTAATGGAGCTATATTAGTTCATAATTAATTCTTTTTCGAAGTGAAAAATTATAATTAAGACGAAAGTAACTGAAATGTTGGGATGCAAATATCCAATAATAGTAGGGACCATGGCTAATATTACCACTCCAGAATTCGTTGCTGCATGTAGCAACGCTGGGGCTTGTGCAGTGCTGGCTAGTGCTAATTATAAAACTCCGGATGAATTAAGAGAAGCAATCAAAAAAACACAATCATTAACGAATCAACCTTTTGCTGTTAACATAAATTTATTTCCTGCTCTTATGCCACAAGATAAATTAGAAGAATATGTGGAAGCCACATTAGATGAAGGAGCAAAAATTATTGAAACAAGTGGACATAAAGCTCCAGAGCATCTAGTGCCGAAATTTAAAGCTGGTGGTGCGATATGGATTCATAAATGTGCTGGTGTTAGATATGCAAAAAAAGGAGCTTCCTTAGGTGCTGACATAATAACAGTTGTAGGTTATGAAAATGGTGGTGCAACAGGAACTTTAGATATTGGAACTCTTGTCATGACGCCAAGTGTGGTTGACGCTTTAAATATACCTGTTATTGCTGGTGGTGGTATATCTGATGGTCGGGGAGTTGCTGCGGTATTGGCTCTTGGAGCAGAAGGGGCTATTATGGGAACGAGGATGATGGCTACAAAGGAGTGCCCAATTCATGATAATCTAAAACAAGCCTTTGTGCAAGCAGCTGAAACAGATACTAATCTGGTTATGAGATCTATAAGAAATACCCATCGGGTTTGGAGAAATAAAGCCGCTGAAAAAATTATTGAATTAGAGTCTAAAAAAGCATCTCTAAATGAAATTATACAAGCTGCATCTGGTCAGAATGCTTTAAAAATGTATAATGAAGGGGATTTAGATGCAGGGATGGTAAGCTGTGGTCAAGGTGTAGGACTTGTTAAGGATATTCCTACTGTTAAAGAACTTTTGGATCGTATAATGAAAGAAGCTGAAGAAACTATTCAGAGATTAAAAAAGATATCTTAATTATCTTATAATCACATTTACTCGACGTGCAGTATCAGAGAATAAAAACTCTTTCATTTTTTTTTCTCAGAAATTTATTCTCGTTTCTTTTATGACTAGAGGATCAAAAAAAAGAAATAATTTATCCTTAATCTTGACTTTCTTCAGAATGGAAAATTTTTATATTAAAGTAGATGATAATTCCCCCAACGACACACACAAAGGCAATGAACCAAAAAACTAGGGGAGCAAAATTACAATTAATATATGGGTAGATTACTACAAAATTCAATATAACAGGAACTACAGCAACTATTATTAAAACCAAACCAATTATCTTACGATTTTCCATAGCTTTTCAAATCCAAATAATATATTATACTACATGAAACCTATCTTATTTAATAATAGGTCCGAACATGTTCGGTTTACATAAAGACAATCATAATTGCTCTAAAAAGTTAAATAAAATTATAGACCATTAGTTAACTTTTACTTAATTTTCTATTTATGAATGAATGAACGTGGAATTTAAAATTTATTCACATCGAAAAATTATTAAAATTCAAAGTTTAACATTTAATGATGGATGATAGCAAGTTAAGCTTGGCGAGGATAAAATTAAAAATTCCGGAGGAAAAATGGATTTCTGAAATTTTTGATGAATATCCTGATACAGAATTAGATATTTTAAACTTCTTCCCATATGATTTTGAAAAAAACATTGGGAATGCTATAATTAGAATTAAACACTATAAAATTGAGCAAATAGTTAAAAAACTAAAAATACATTCATCTATTTCTGAATTACTAATTTTAAATAAGAAAAAAAACCAAGTAAAACTAAACTTAAAGACAACAAATCCATACCTACTATTTACGGTAATCAAAATTGGAGGAATTGTTGAATTCCCTATAAAAGTCAGAGATAAATACACAATATGGACCTTGATTTCAACTAGAAAACAATTAAATGAGGTGCTTAATCGATATGATGCATTTGGGATAGAATATTCAATTCTTCAAATTGTGAATCCTCCTGTAGAAACTGAAAAAAATCTTAATGAATTAAGTTATGAAGAATCAAAGATTTTAGACATTGCAATTAAATCAGGTTTTTTTGAAGTTCCACGCAAAATTTCTTTAGAGGAATTAGCAAGTAACTTGGGAAAGTCTAAATCATGGACTTCTGAACTTCTCAGAAGAATAATAAAGAAAAAGGTTAAATTTGCTAATTAAGGGTCATTTCTAAAGGGATGCCGAGCATTTTCAGCATTTTCTATTCCATCATCTACTGTTGGTAGACCTTCCATTGCTTTTCGGATTGCATTGCGAGTTGCTTTATAATTATTGATAAAAACTCTTTTTCTCGCACTAGCACTTGGATGAACAAACACATTAACTATTAATACTATATTATCAGCTAATTCTTTGGGTAATATTCCATCTTCAACACATTGCATTACAGCTTTAGCAATAGCCGCTTGAGCTGGTCCGTAAGTTAGACTTGCGTGACGCATTGATGTCGGACGTACTGTAGGAATCATGATGGTTGCGGGTTTTATTTGCATATTAGGTTCTAATATAACTTGAAGTCCCTCACGTCCTTCGTCAGGATTAGCTAAAGCTTGAGCATAAGCATTCCCAACTGGTCCATCTTTATCACCTATCAGTAAATCAATATGTGCAAGTTCTGGCCTATTACCTACAAGAGATTCCCCTACTTTTAACCTAAAATCAGTAATTTTCTGAGGTGTTACTCCAACTGCATAAAAACGGCTTGTTAGAGGTTTTTCACCAATTTTAAATTGAATCTCTTTTTTTTGGATAAATCCCAATTTTTCAAGCTCTACCCTTAATTCGTCTTTTATTTCATATGAGAGTGAATCCCCTAAAATAAGCGGCTGTCGAGTAGTACCAACAGGAATTTTCATCATATTTAGACATGATTTTATTCCTAAAGCTCCAGAATTTATTAATAATCTGGCTAGCTTTTGAATCCTCTTTTGAAGTATTTGGGCTTCTTGTAGTCTATTATTTTTTACATGATCATATATATCAAGCCATATTTTAGGGAAGACATTCGCAGAACCTAAGATACAACCAGCAGCACCCCCCGCTAAAGCGCCTAAAACATTCTCATCCCATCCAATTAAAACTGAAACCTTATCACTAACTTTTTCTAATAAAGCTGAAAAATATTTATAATCTCCACTTGAATCTTTTATTGCAACTATATTCTGAATATCTACTAAATCTTCTACAACCGTCCATGGCAATTCAAGACCAGTACACGGAGGGATGTTGTATAAGATAATTGGAATATCTGTTTTTTCAGCTATTGTGTAAAAATGATCATATAAGCCCTTCGCTTTGGGCTTTAAGTAATAGGGTGTAACAATTAAAGCTGCATTTGCCCCGATATCAGTTGCAGCTTTAGTCATATCTATTGTTATTTTAGTCCCGGATTCACCTGTTCCTGCAATAACTGGAACTCTCCCATTTGTTTCATCCACTACAATTTCAATAACTTTAAGACGCTCTTGAATAGTCATATTCACAAATTCACCAGTTGTTCCAACAGGAACAAGCCCAGTGACTCCTTGCTCAATAAGATTGTTTACTAGATTCCTTAGATTTTCTTCATTTATTGATTCATCTTCTTTATTAAATGGAGTAACAAGCGCTGGAATAACTCCGCTAGGTCTATAATCGAATTTACTCATATCTTTTCTCCCCCATTATTTACTCTCTATGATGTAGATTTTTTGCAGCAATAATAGAAATACCATTTTTGGTCAAAATTTCAGCTGTAGTATTTACTGCTTCATATCTGTCTCGATGGTTTACTCTTAAAGCTTCCCAAAGTCCCGCTTCAATAATTTCTTGTTTATCTCGAAAATAATCAAGTATGTCAGTAGGATACTCTCTTGCTTCCTCCACATCAAGATTACCACCTTCATGTTTTGCACTTACATTCTTTACCTTTTTAGCTAGATCGACCAATTCATCACGTCTATCATATGGTTGTCTTACAATACTTTTCCATGTTTCTGTGATATGATGTTCTAATCTTACTACATCTTCAAAATCAAATTCTTTTCTAATATAAGCTGAGAGCTCTAAAGTCTCATTATTTACTGAGTTTGATAGATTATAACCAATTAATGGACTCGTTCCATCATCCCGAGCAAATAATTTAGCAGTCAATAATGTCCAAAGTGAAGAATAAGGATTATCATTGCCCATATATACAGAAATTTTGAATTCATTATTAATACCCAACTTATAGAGAAAATATCCTAGTAGTACTGTACCTGGATTGACATTTAGTACTTGATATACCCCAAAAGTCGTATAATAATATAAAAATTCGTCAATCCACTTTAAGGCATAATCATTTGGTTGTCCTACACCACCAAAATACCCAGTTATAGTGTCTGGCCCCCCTAAGTGAACATTTACGGGATTTCCATCTGGTCCTGGAGCTGTTCCCTTCGTATCAAGAGTTTCTACATAAGAAGCTCCTATTATTTGCATAGCTGCAGTCATTGCTAGAAGATCTCCATCAGCCTCCTGCTCTTTCATCTTTCTAACTCTAATTATCCGTCCTGGAATAAGTTTTTGATTTTTAATAGCATCCTTAGCAATATCAATTAGAAATGGAAAATACTGGCAAGCAGATAGTTCTAGTGTGACAGCATATTCATCATCGAATTTAATCTGATGAATTGAATTTCCGAGGATTTTTTTTCTATATTCTGGAATGCTAATAAAAGCATTATTATCCCTTTGTTTTATTAACCATTCTAAATCTTTTATATAATCAGGATTTACTTTTTCCAACTTATGAAGAATATTTTCTAGTTTACGAGCTTCCTTTGCTTTTTTATTAATTTCGTCAATTCCACCATATTTTTCTATAATCCGCAATAAATCATTTATTAGTGGATTATTTTCATCTAGTAAAAACTCATTAATGGTTTCTAACGCTTCTTTTGGTATTTTTAATTTATCTCTCAAATTACTCATTTCATTATTTCTCCTTGATTTTTAATCTCTTTTCGAGAGAGGTGATATATTTGCCCATAATTCTCCCACGTTTTTGCTAATATCAAGAGATTTATCATAAATTTTATAGTGTTTTCTTCTTATTTTAAATTTTTTCTAACGTGTTTTGAAATCATGATTTCTGTTGTTAAAAAGGAAAAACTTAAACTTACATTTGATATTTTATCTTCTTATTCAATAATACTGTGAAGAAAAAAATGTATAAATATAAAGTCTCTATATTAGGAACTGGATTCATAGGTTTATGTTCAGCAGCTTGTTTTGCCGACAAAAAAATAATGGTTGTAGCTTCCACTCATAATGCGAAAAAAGCAAAAATGATTAATGATGGCATCGCACCCTTTTTTGAAGAAAATCTTCAAGAAATGATGAATAATATTAAGAACACCACTCCTGAGCTCTTAAAGTGTATTACAGATCCAATAAAAGCTGTGCTTGATACGGATATTTCGATGATCACTCAAGGAACACCTATGCGAGAAGATAAAAGTATTGATTTAAGCTTTATCGAAAGTACAGCAAGGGAAATTGGGGAAGCATTAAAGCAAAAAGATCAATATCATCTAGTCGTCGTTAGGTCAACAGTAGTTCCAGGAACTACTAGAAATCTAGTATCAAAAATAATAGAAAAGGTTTCGGGGAAGCAACCTGGAAAAGATTATGGCCTGTGTATGCAACCTGAATTTTTAGCAGAAGGGCGTTCAATTGAGGATACTTTACATCCAGATCGAATAGTAATCGGAGAATTTGATGAAAAGAGTGGTGCAATGCTTCAAGAGTTCTATGAGTACTTTTATGGAGACCATCTGAAGAATTGTCCTATTCTGCGAATGAATTTAGAAAGTGCTGAACTTGTGAAATATGGAAATAACTGCCTTCTTTCCACTAAAATTAGTTATGCAAATGAATTTGCCAATTTTGCTGAGTTGGTTCCTAATGTTGATGTTGTTAAAGTTATGGAAGGCGTTGGTCTTGATTATAGAATAAATTCAAGATTTTTAGGTGCTGGCGTTGGTTTCGGGGGTTCTTGCTTTCATAAAGATGTTAATGCCATAAAAGCATGGTCCAAATCGCAAGGATACACTTCCAGATTATTAGAGGCTGTATTAGGAATTAATGATGATCAAGCAGTACATATTGTTGATATTGCTGAGGAATTAGCAGGAAAATTAGCTAACAAAAGGATTACTCTTCTAGGTCTCGCTTTCAAACCTGGAACCGACGATATGAGAGAAGCGCCAAGTATCCGAATAGTTAATGAGTTACAACGTAGAGGAGTTAAAGATATTATTGGGTATGATCCCAAAGCAAAAGAAACAGCTAAGGCAGAGTTTGGTGATAATATACAATATGCTGATACTATAAAAACAGCTTTAAAGAATTCTGAATGTGCTATTTTAGTTACAGAATGGGATGAATTTAAGAACCTAACACCGATGGATTTCAAAAGCCATATGGCAACCCCGAATCTAATTGACGGCAGAAGAGTTTTTAACTACGAGGAATTTCATAAGGCATTACCATTTAGAGTAATAGGCAGGGTAAATCTGAATTAAATTCTAAGATTTCGTAGTCTTACCTAAATATAAGATTATATATAATTTAAGATATTATTTCATATTAAATGGTAAATATTAAAAGAGAAGGCGTGCTACTCGAAGCTACTGATTTGGAATTTGAAAATCAAGCAGTTTTAAATCCTACTATTTTTCAAGAAGGAGGTATATTACATCTATTTTACCGTGCAGTAAAACAAGGAAATTATTCAAGTATAGGTTATTGTAAATTAAATGGACCTTTAGAAATATTAGAGAGAAGAAATGCCCCCATATTATTTCCGGAATATGAATATGAAAAACATGGAATAGAAGACCCTCGAATTGTTTTTTTAGACGGAACATATTATCTTTTTTATACTGCATATGACGGTAAGAATGCAAGAGTGGCTTATGCTACCAGTAAAGATATGAAGAATTGGAAGAAATTTGGATTAATCACTCCTTCAATTCCATATGAAGAAGCAAAAAATTTCTTTAAATTATCTAAGCTAAAACACAAATATTTTCGTTTTGTTTCTTATATAAAAGAAATTACTGCTCCTGATGTACTTTTATGGGAGAAAGATAGCTTTATTTTTCCGAAAAAGTATGCAGATAAATACATTTTAATCCACAGAATATTACCCGATATCCAAATTATAACGTTTGAAGATTTTGATCAATTAAAGGATTTCAAATATTGGGAAGACTATTTAGAAGACTTAGGTAATAATGTAATAATGGAACCAGCATTTGGCTATGAATCTCATATTGGTGCTGGTGCTCCTTTAATCGAAACTGATCTTGGATGGTTGTTGATTTACCATGCAATAGAAGATTCAAATGCAGGGCAAATTTACCATGCGAGTGCCGCATTACTAGATAAGGAATATCCTTTTAAATTAATTGGTAGATTAAAGGAACCACTATTTTCTCCAACTGAAGATTATGAAAAATTGGGGGATGTTTCAAATGTAGTTTTTCCTACTGGTACTGCAATTTTTGGTGAAAAACTTTATATCTATTATGGTGCTGCAGATAAACGTATAGCAGTAGTATCTTTAGAATTAAAAAACTTATTAAAAGATTTAATCAAAAGTAAGTCTAAATTAAAAGTTGATATTGGATTCATTGCTGGAGAGATTTTTGAAAAGGCGTTTAATGAAGAAATCAGGTTAACTGATCTTAAAAAGGAATATAAAGGAAAAGAAGATTTATTAATGATGGCAGTTGGATGGTTAGCAAGGGAAAATAAAATCATTTTTAGATATGATGACGGAGAATTAATGATTTGGGCTATAAAGTAAAATTTATTGAAATTAAAGTTTCTGAAATAACTCTGAATTTACTATTTAATTACCTCTTTGAAAAGGTGTTTAAATAGATCTTTAATTTTTTAATACAAACTTTAAAAAATCATGTTAGATTAGTATATTTAAGAACTTCAACTTAAACTAGTAATTTAAAAGTTCTATGTATCTATTTTATTAAAATAGATAACAAATGTGATGATTAAAAACAATAAATTTTGACTTGTA
This sequence comes from Candidatus Thorarchaeota archaeon, assembly GCA_048882645.1. Lineage (GTDB taxonomy): Archaea > Asgardarchaeota > Lokiarchaeia > Sigyniarchaeales > SOKP01 > Loki-b32. Next base: position 16,829 of record JBHLRJ010000026.1, on the reverse strand, counting down.
CGTTAATCTACATTTTGAATCCAGATCTTTTAAGTTAAATATTTTTAAATTAAGTTGATTGAAGATTGGAATATAATTTCAAAATTTAGATAAAAGAGAAAGGATCATATTGAATACTAACTGGATTGTTTACTTAGGAACCTATCCTCCGAGACAATGTGGGATTGCTACATTTACAAAAGATTTGACCACAGCAATAGATAAAAAATTTTTACCATCCTTAAAATCAAAGATTATTGCTATGAATGATCCTAATCGTAATTATAATTATTCAGATGATGTAATTTATTCAATTAACGAACTAGATCAACGTTCATATCTTAAAATCGCAAAAAAAATTAATTATTCAAATCAAATTAAAGCTGTAAATATTCAACATGAATTTGGGATTTTTGGGGGATATTACGGTGAATATTTGATTCCATTTATTGAAAACCTAAGAAAGCCGATAATCACTACATTACACTCGATTATTCCTAATCCTGATTTAAAAATAAAAGGGATTTTAAGAAAAATTGCTGAAATATCAAATTATTTAGTGATTATGAACAAATTAGGAATTGACATTCTTAAAAAGGATTATAATATCTCTCATAATATAGTCTATATCCCTCACGGAGCTCCAACCGTGCCATTTAATGAAGGTCTCCCTATTAAAAGAGCCATGGGATTTGAAAATAAAATTTTATTATCTTCTTTTGGATTGCTAAACTCTGGGAAGGGGTATGAATATGTGATTGAGGCCCTCCCAGATATAGTTAATATTTATCCAAATCTATTATATTTAATAATGGGGGAAACTCATCCCGTTGTACAAAAACATGAGGGTGAAAGGTATCGTAATTTTCTTAAAGGTAAAGTAAAAGAGTTAAATCTTGAAAAAAATGTTAAATTCATTAATAAATATGTTTCCCTAAAAGAAATTGTACGATTACTTCAAGCTAGCGATATTTTTATATCTGCTAATCAAGATCCAAGGCAAATTGTTAGTGGTACTTTAGCATATGCAGCAGCCTGTGGAAAGGCTATAATTTCTACACCATATCTTCATGCAAAAGATCTTTTAAGTTCTAATAGAGGTGTTTTAGCAGAATTTAAAGATTCAAACACATTTAAAAAAGGCATATTAAAATTAATAAAAAACAAGAATCTAAAAAGTAAAATAGAGATAAGAATGTATGCTTATACTAGAAACACAATATGGCCAAATGTAGCAATTTCTTATTTCAATATATTTAAAAACGTATCCAAGGAATTAAAAGAATGTAGATATTCAGTTCCAGAAATAAAATTAAAGCACATAAAAAAACTTACAGATAATTTTGGTTTACTTCAATTTTCCAGATATGCCAAACCAGATAAATTGTCAGGATATACCGCAGATGATAACGCAAGAGCATTATTAGCATGCTGCATTTATTATAATATATTTAAAGAAAAAGAAGTTCTGAAATTAATTGAAAAATACTTAAATGTTATAGATTATCTAAAAAACGATTACAAATTCTATAATATTGTAAATCCAATCAAGAAAGTCGTCTCTGAAAGTTGGAGTGAGGATGCTCATGGGAGAACACTCTGGGCTTTAGGATATATTATCCAATCTCCTAGCCTTCCACAAAATATTAAAAAAAGAGCCAACTTTTTATTTAAAAAAGGATTAATAGCTTTACTTTATATAAAATCTCCAAGAGCTATAGCATTTATAATCATAGGTTTATATTATCACAACCAGAATTTTACTAAACATATTCGAAAATTATCTGATTATCTAATATCCCTTTATAATCAACATTCTGATAAGAATTGGCATTGGTTCGAAAAGTTTTTAACCTATTCAAATAGTAAACTTCCAGAAGCTTTATTATATGGTTATAAATCAACAAAAAATAAGAAATACTTAAAAATTGCTCAAATAACCCTAGATTTCTTAATTGATAAGACTTTTTATAATGGATTCTTTTCTCCTATTGGACAAAATGGTTGGTATTTCAAAAACAATAAGAAAGCTCTGTATGATCAACAACCTGTAGAGGCTGGTTCGATGGTACAGACCTTAATCCTTGCATATCAAATTACTAATGAAGAACGATATTTAGATTTAGCAATTAAAACTTTTGAATGGTATCTAGGGAGGAACAGCATCAAGCGAGTTGTTTATGATGATACACTTTGTGGATGTTACGATGGATTAGGAGAAAATTCAATCAACTTAAATCTCGGTGCTGAATCTACAGTGACTTATTTATTAGCTCGATTATCCTTAGAAGAACTGAAAATAAGTGATATCTAGTTTTGATATTTCGTTTAAATTTGTTAAGAATTTTTTCATTTTAACCACATCTAATGCTTTATTTTTTTATATTATATCCATACCAAAAATGATTATTCGATAGGTTTGGAGAACTCTATACAAGCTATAAAGAGAAATTTCCTTTTTTATTTACTTAGAAAAAAACCGTAAAAATAAGGATTATTTAAGGAGAGAATTGAAATTTAGGTTCTTAAAGTTCGTAAAAGCACGTTTTCCTGTCTTCTTTTGCAACTCAGATATAATTTCTTTCAATGATCTAAAAAATTGATAGTCTATAATATTAGGATCAACTTTCATTTTAATAAAATAAGCTGGTTTATTAGTTTTAGGTGTTTTTGCTCTCATGTAACCACCAGGCGTGTATAATTTATCAGTTTTTATCTCCAGTTTGAAATTAATGCCAAATTGTCCTAATACGCTAAAGAAAATTTCCCATTGCTCTTCATTACTTGGAAGGCTTATTGGTTTTCGGTTCTCATATAAAGTAGTACTATCGATTGTAAGTTCATTTTCTTTAATTTCACCATAGATCCCAAGAATCCATAGAAATCTCCAAATAAACTCTTTTCTTGAGAGATATTGTTCATAACCTGCAACTGTATCGATACCCTCAATCCCTAAATTAGAGTTTGCAAATTCAACTAATTTTTCGTATAATCTACTATAGTTTTTGTTCTTAAATTCTCCTTTTAATTTAGTGATAGCAATCTTTTTAGATATAGGTTTAGGATTTTTAATCTGGTTTTTTGGCACTTCACTCCAGATTTTCTTAAGATTGGTTACCGCATCAAACATTTTAATATATTGTTTATATGTTTCCTCATCAATATCGCGCGCTAATTTTTCAGAGACTTTCTCTCTTGTAAAATTGTTACGGGCTACTGTATTTGTGCATGGAAATCTTCTACAGTACGCACAATTCTTAACTTCATTATAGGTTCCACATTTTCTTGTACGACAGTTTTTTAACAGGTTATAAAAAGGATGTTTTGGTAATTCTTCATTTGGAGTTAAGCAGCCTTCACATCCTTCCCATTCATACTTGACAGGCTTGTACCCAGTATACTTCTTAACTTCTATAGAGTATTCTTCCCAATCATCTACATTGATTTTCTTACGCATGTACATAGACCAGGGACATTCCGTACAAATGTTCCCACATCGTGAGATTATCTGCTCCATAGTTTTATCACTGATATAATACTATAATAATTAACATTTAAAGATATACTCAGCCAAAATTTTTAATTAAGATATTAAGCTAAAATCTATGGTTTAACGATTACTTATGATTTACTCTTAGAATTCAATATCTTGACAATTTTGTATTACTAACATCAGATATTTAAGAGAGGATGTAAGAAATTCTATTAAATATATAATGATAATTTTTTTGGGGTAATAATTACATATGAGAGAAGATACAAACTACAACCCTAAAAGGTTAATCATTATTATCTTAACTATATTAAATGTAATTTCGGGAATAGTACTTTTTAGAAGCAGCTTTCTGGTTAAGAAGAAAGAACCTATTGAGCCATATTGCCCATGTCCTTATATAGTTGTTGGTTATGCTGAAAATTTAGATACCATTGATCCTCTAGACACATGGGATGATGCATCCTCAAATGTTCAGCGTCAAGTTATTCAAGGCTTAGTTCAGTATAATCTATCTACTCATCCTAAATATGAAATAATGGGTGTGCTAGCTACAGACTGGCGTTGGCATGGCATAGGTGCTAAAAAGATTTCTTTTAAGCTTAGAGAGGGGGTGAGATTTCATGATGGAGAACCATTCGATGCTGATGATGTAATATGGAATCTCGATAGACTCACATTTTTCTGTAATTATACCGGTGATCTTCGAGATAATTCCACTAGTTGGTTAGGGTTTCCATCATCTTTGTACTATTTTAATAATGGAGAAACACCAATCATAGCAAACTATTATAAAAATAGTAAGTATAACATTACCATTGAACTAAACAAAGATTTCGCTCCATTTTTAGATTTATTGACTCTAATACCCGGTTATATTTTATCTCCTAAATCAACTCCAAAATATAGGTATTTAAACTGGATAAATGATAAATTGATTGGCACTGGACCCTTTATCTATGATCATTTTCTTGTTGATAGTGAAGTGAGGTTTCATAGGAATGACAATTATTGGGGAAAACCACCTTGGATAAAAACATTAATCTTCGATATAAACAAGGATGATATCAGTAGAAATATGGATATGTTGGCTTTAAAAGTTGATTATTTACATAATAAATATTTACAGAGTCCATTATCAGATATGTTATCTGCATTTAACCTAAGTAGTTATCACACTTTATATCAATTAAAAGAAGGTTTATGTTATTTTTTTTTAGATTTTAACTGTGGTGATCCAACAGATCCTAGATTAAATGTTACTTGGCGTAAAGCACTTCAATTCACAATTAATTACACACAAATCTTAGAAGATATCTATCAAGGTTATAACCTTATAAGAAGTCTTCCTCTGCCTGGTTATAATGCTTCAGTCTCACTTATTACTCAGAATATAACAAAAGCAAGATTGTTGATGCAAAGCATGGGATTTGGATATGATGGCCCTGGAAAAACAAATCCTTGGGACACAAATTATCCTGGATCTGATGAAGCGAAGTGGCAATCAGCAGGATTTAAATCACTTGATATATATTATTCGATTGGGGACTGGGATCTTTCGCGTCACTCTTCACTACATAACGATAAACTAGAAGAATTATTAAAGAATAATTTTGAATTGATTGGGATTTATTTTCAAAAAATTTTTTATCTTGAGGGGTATGGTGATTATAATTCTTGTGATTTATGGTCACATGGGTGGTGTTCTGATTTTATAGATGCATATAATATACTTGGGTCACTTTTTGATAATGTTTCAATTGATAATTTTGCTCGTGTAAATGATCCTTACTTACAATCATTACTCCAACAAGCCTTAAAAGAAACTAATGTATATGCAAGAAATCAAATTTACCAGCATATTCAATCCTATCTTTTCGATATAAACACAAATGATCATGAGTGGAAATATCCTCATGTACCTCTTTTTACTTCAACTAAATATATTGTGCATAATTCAGCATTAAAAGGCATCTGTTATAATGTACTAAATATCTTAGATTGTTGGAATTGGTACATTGAGTAAAATATCATTAAAATTTTTTTTCATTTCTAACCATGAATTTTCTGATTTTCCATTTCATAATTTTTTATTAGATGGGTGAATTAAGTGATGGATATGGTTACGGATTAGTGGTTGATTTATCAGGCAAAATATATTTTATTGGGATAAAAGAGAATTTCGGAGCTGGAGATCCTGATAAGTTTTTAGTTTTTTTAATTGAAATTCAATTTTGAAATTTAAAATGAAGCTAATCATAATCTAGCACTAAAGAAATATGGTCACTTGCTGATAATATTTATATATGAGGAGAAAACAATAACCATCCTCCCCGTACTAATTCAAAAAGAAGAATTAACAGACCTCCGATGCTCCACAGTACTTTAAATCTAGATTTTATACGATATATAATATTACCAAGTCCATAGAGTATGCTAGCTACAATTCCAAACCAGCCGATAATTATTGGTACAACTCCATATATAACGAACAGGGTTTTATTCTTTCATATCTGGCAAAATCACATTATATTCTTGAATTCCCTTAGGATTATCAAAATTAAACCTCTGCCATTCATTATGAGTGGGTGCTCCAAAACATACTTCAACATGAGGTTCTGTATTATCAAAAATCATGGACCAATCCGTACCGAAACCGTCTGAATACCAATGACCACAAACACCCTGAGGAATACATTTTGACAAAATAAGACGAATTGTCTCCTTGGTAATCTGTGGATAGTCTTTTTTTAATGCATATTCAACGATGCCACGACGTAATTTTGAGCTTTTTAACCTAATTTCAATGTTAAATTCATTGTATTTCACAGTTTCAGGAAGCGTATACGAATTAGCAGCACTAAGATGATATTCTTTAGAATTTCTATTAATTTTTTTAAACGCTTTTATACCATCGGCACACTCGATTAATACAATTGTTCCATTATCAGATATTATAAAATTAAAAAAGCCTAATACAGGGATATTTTTGATGAATTTTATTGCTTCTTCGATATTTTTGCAGTTTTCAAGAATGGCACGAATTACTAACCAAAAGATGAATCCTTTCTCATTTTCTAGTTTTTTACCAAAAATTCCACCATTACTCATAGTTATACCCAAACCATACTCATTTAGACCTTCTGCTCGACCGAAAGTCAATCCTGAAAATCCTATATGCTTGGGTTTTCCCTTTACACGGGTTGTATACAAAACAAAATCTTCTTGTTCTGCGTACCACTCATAACTGCGACCAGTTAAAATATGACTGTCTGTAGTTGCTTTCCCAAGCACAGAAAAATGTGTACAACCAAACATATTTGGTGGACCTGATAAAATCCAGTCGTAAAATATAATACTTTTTATATCGACATCCACTCTATCAGCCAGTCCTTGCATTTCATCATTAATACCGGGGCAATATTCTTCAATAAAATCTTGAACTTCTTTAAACTCTTTAAAACCAAGCTTTTGAGGGTCAATGCTCCCAGATGTAAGTAATTCTTGAGGCAATTTGTTCTTTTTATATAGCAAATCAGCAATTTGTTGCCCTATTTCATAAGAAGTACCTTCTAATACAACATGGTAGAATTTCTTAGAGATTAGGTGATAAGTGTTCATTTTTTTTATAAAATAATTAACATTTTCTATGTTTTATATCTTTATCTGAAATCATTTAAAAAGTTTATCGAGTATTAATTTTTAAAATTTAAATTACTTCTGGATATCCTACAGAATAAGCAAATAATAGAAATGTTATAATGATTTAAAATAAGTACCACCAAAAGTTAACTGAAAGAAGAAATTAACCCATACTGATCTTCGGGCAATCTATCTTTTACAACTTCAAAAAGTTCTAGGAGTATATGATCTGGTCCTTCTGCCATAACGTATTTCAATATCCCTAGATTTTTTATCGATTTTCTGAACTCAAATCCTTTATTCTTCATATGTGATATGAGAGATTCTAGATCATCTGTCTCTATCCCTAAATGATGTATTACTCCTCTTCCTTGATCTTTTGGTGATTGATCATAGAAATTAATTTTTGATGATCCAATAGCAATCATCACATTCCGAGCACCAGCCACTTCCAAATCGAAAATTATTTCAGCTCCAAACATTTCACGATAAAATTGAAGGCTTTTTTCTATATTCGATGCGAAAAGATGGGCATGATGTAGGTTTGTTCTCATAATTCTTTCCTCTTAACAATATTTCTCATAAAATCAATTATTGAAAATATTAACTTAAATTCCTGTTTGCTATGTAAAAACTACGATGTGAAACTGAACCATGCTGGATCCCCTCATAAATATATTTCACACTCTCATTTTCTTGTTGCATTCCCATTATGTATAACATAGGAAGATAGTGTTCATTTGTTTGAAATCCCCGTTTACTTAACTGGATTTGTTCATAATTAATCAATTTATTTATATCACAATCATCTAATGCATGTTTTTGAATATTATCTAACTCAACAGCCCACTCAAATGGTTCAGCATTAATATCCCAATCAATTTCCCTGAATGTATGTATAAGATTACCACTTCCAATTATAAGAAAATTATTTTCACGCAAATTTGCTAATTTTTGTCCCAATTCGTAATGGTACTTTGGAGGATATCGAGCGTCTAAACTTAACTCGATTACTGGAATTTTCCCAGAAGGAATTAAATTTTCCAAGACGATAGTTGCTGCGTGATCTATCCCCCATTCATTTGTAGAATTCAATAAACTTGGAAAAGATTGAATAATCTCATTAACAATTTTTGAGGATCCTTTAGCGGGATATTCATACTCATAAAAATGCTTAGGAAAACCATAATAATCATAAACCATACGTGGATTGTCATCACCAGTTAAGAAAGTACCACGAGTTAACCAATGTGCAGATATTATAATTATAGCTCTTGGTTCATATTTTGAAAAAAATTCTTTACCATATTCTTTTAATGTTTGAGTAAAATCATTTTCATCAAATAAATTGTAAGGACTTCCGTGACCTATAAAGAGTGCGGGTATTCTCGTCATAAATTTAAATAATTTTTAAGCTATTTGAATTTGTTTTCTTAAAATGATAAGCTATTATGTTGAATATTTTATAAAACCATAGGAAAAAATTGTTTAGACTTTAAAAAATCTAAGAATCTAAATTATTTTCTCCTTATCAAAATTATTGGCTAAGTATATTTTCAATAATTTTTAGTTGATAACTCAAGCTGTTATGATATTTAGGTGAATAATATAAGGTCCAATGCACCAAAGATAAGCCAACCAGTTAGGCTTATTGCTCCAAGGAGTACTCCTGATTTATTAAATTTGAATAATTAATGATCAAAATCTCTAAACTCTGATTTTAATATCTCAATCAATAGTGCTTTCTTATTCTTCTGGAGGTGTTTTATGTTCTTCCCTTCAATGAAGTATAAGTCAACGAATTCAGGATTCCAAATTGCTAAAGTTAGTATTAAACAATTCTTAAATTGTAATTCAGTTAACCCTTTTGATTTTTTGTTGATTAAATCAACTAAACATCGCATGTAATTATTTATTTGTTCTTTTTCTTGAGATAATTTCAAAATTTCATCATAACAATCCATAGATAATCAACAATAGAAAATTTAAATAATTTAAATTATTGGAAGTGTAAAGGAAAATATTGAACCTTTATTATATCCTTTAGATTCAAACCATATTTTCCCTCCATGTAATTCTACTATTTTTTTTGATATATACAAACCTAATCCTGAACCTTCGGATAAAATATCGAGACCTTGGCTTTTTCTGTTGATTTTCCCAAATTTTTGAAATATTTTTAGCTTTTCATCATCAGCGAAGCCAATTCCGTTATCTTTTATGGAAATAATTAGGTTTTTAGCAAATATTTCAGATTTGATTATTATCTTCCCTCCAAGATAAGAATAATTTATTGCATTGGTAAGTAAATTCGAAATAACTTCATGAATCTGATCTTCATTAAATTTCGTAATCATAGGATTTTTCAAATCTAAATCAATTGTTAAATTTCTCATTTTGATTAAAGTTTCTAATTCATTAACACATGATTTTATAACCGTTGATAAATCAGCTTTTTTAGTTATTAATTCTATTTTGCTGGACTCTAATTTAGAACTTTCAATGAGTTTATGTATTATATCTTCAATTCTTTCACCACCTCTTTGAATCTCTTCTATCATCTTAATTACTTCTGGAGTTAATTTTTCATAGTGCAGATTCATGATTAAATCTGCATTAGCTTTTAAAGCAACCAAAGGTGTTTTTAGTTCATGAGAAGCTCTTCTAAGGAATTCAGTTTTTAAAGTATTCAGTTGTTCTAATTCCTTATTTTTTTCTTCTAATTTCAGCTCTACCTCTTTTAAAATTGAAATATCTTGACTAATAGCTTGTATTAAGGTTTTATTTTGTGTTTTAATTAATGAAGCCTGCATGATCACCCAAATAAGAGAGCCATCTTTTTTATATAACTGTATTTCTTTAGGAACTAGATTTTTGCCTTTAATTAACCTATTAAAACCATCTAAAACTATCGTTATGAATTTTTGAGGAATTAAGTGAATTTCCCTAAAATCCTTACCGATAAGTTCTTCTTTTTTATACCCAAATATCTTTTCTTGACTGTCATTGCAATCAATTATTTTACCATTTAAATCCATTAAACCAATTGCATAAGGAGATTTTTCAAACAAATTTCGATATTTCTCTTCAGATTCAAGTAGTAGATCTTCTGTGTGTTTTTTTTCTGTTATATCTTTAGCAACACCTAAGATCCCTACAGCTGTCCCTTTCTCATCACGAAGCCAAGAAATTGTGTGCTCCATTACTAATATTTTGCCATCTTTGTGCCTTTCTCTAATAATAAACACTCTTTTCCTATTCAAATCTTTTTTTTTATCCTTTTTGCGTTCTAATTTAAATTCTTCTCTGTATATTTGTCCAATTTTCTTTAAATCGTCTTTGTGGATGACATTGTCTTTTGGGTGCATTAAAAATGCTTCATCTATATCATAGCCTAACACAGTGGAGACTGCTGGGCTAATGTAAGTATTATTTAAATTCATATCTAAAGTATAGACGATATATTGAGAATTTTCTGTAATTAATCTATATTTTTGTTCAGATTCTTTTAATTTTTGTTGAATCTCTTTTTGGAGTGAAATATCTCGTAATATTGCGATAAGTTTAACATCATCGCTTTCCCTAACAACAGTGCCATTTGCAGAAAGATGAACATAGTGTCCATCTTTATGTAATGCTCTATATTCAGTTGCCATTGGACCTCCATTTTTTATTAATTTTTCCATCATTTTAGCCAGATTAGATATATCTTCTGGGTGTATAAAGTTAAATCCATTTAATCCAATTATTTCTTCAGATTTATATCCAAAAATCTCGTATACTTGAGGACTCACATATTTGAAATCACCATTTAAATCTACTTCTATAAGAATATCTCTAATGTGATTAATAATTACCTCTAGTCTCTTTAATGAATTTATATCAAGAGGAGAATTCGAAATAATAATTTCAACCTGTTTTTTTAATTTTAGTTATCGAGGATTGTGCAAAAATCATTAATGTAATTAATCTTTTGTGCATAAATCCTGTTATATACTAAAAAGAAGTTATCATTTTAATTAAAATGTTTCTTTGTTTCTTTCTTTTCTTGTTAATAGAACGAATTTTCAGATGAATAAAATTTTTGTAAAAAAATAAAAATAAATAATTTTTTATGTGCAAAATAATAATATTATTAATAAGGAAAAAGCAAATGAAGTATTTAAAAAATGGCACAAAAAATCCATAAAACACCAGAAATGAAAAAGTATGAGTTAGAAACTGGTAAAAATGCAATTTGGAAGAACGAAATTACTAAAGGATTTGTAAAATGGCAAAAAGGTGAACCTATTTATGATCTTGATAAGGAACGTGTTGCACTTTATGTTCCCAAATATGTAAAAGAAAAATGGGTTTCATTTATAAATAATACTAATTACTCTACTCTCTCGCGATTAGTAAAAGAATCAGTGGAATTTTATATCCAATACAAATCCTCACCTTATAGTGAAAGAGAACCAATGAACTTTAACCTGTTTTCAAGGCTTTCTCATGATCTAAAAGAAAGACTAACAACGATTATGGCTAATTTACAATTATTAATTGAAGAAAGAGAATATTCACTTAATAAGACTGTTATCACAGCTTTAAAAAATGTATATCATCAGTGTGTTTCTTTTGAAGATTTTATTACATTCAATTTTGAAAATTTAAAATTTGAAAAGGAAGAGATTATGAAAAAAAATAATACCAAATACGATATATTGATAATAGAAGATAATATTGAGACTTTAAATTTTTTAACGAGATATTTTAAGGGTTTGGGATATTCATGTCAAGAAGCAAGGAGTGGTAAGAGAGGATTAGATATATTAAAAGAATCTAAGCCTTCAATAATTTTACTTGATATTATATTGCCGGATTTAAGTGGTTATGAAATTGTGAAATCTATAAGATCAAATGCCAACTATAAAGATATACAAATTATTTTTTTAACTGCCGTACCTAATTCTGAAGTTATGAAAAAAATGGCTGAATTAGACGTTGATGAATTGATATCAAAACCATTTAATCTGAAAGACTTTGAAATAATAGGTAAAATTCTAAATGAAAATAAAAATTTATGATCTAGTTTTTCAATTTTTTTATTCTAAATTTTACTATTTAAAAAGTCTTATAATGAATGTACTACCCTTATTTCTTCCATCAGATTCTACCAAAATTTGACCTTTATGCAATTCGACAATTTGTTTTGAAATATATAAACCTAAACCTGCTCCCTCAATATCTACGTCAAGATTTTGGCCATATCGTTCAATTTTTCCAAATTTTTGAAAGAGTTTTTGCTTTTCTTCATGTGTTATACCTACACCTGTATCTTTGACAACAATGTCTATAAATTCGTTTGATTCTACTATTTTTACACAGATTTTTCCACCTAAAGGAGTATTTTTAATCGCATTAGATAGAAGATTAATAATAGCTTGAGAAAGTCTATTTTTATCTACATTATAATAAATTACATCAGGTTGATCTAAGTGTATTGATAAATCCCTAGAATTTATTAAATATATTAATTCTTCTATACAACCGGCAGTTAACTTTGATAAATTAATTCTTTCGCGCCTAAGTTCTAATTTTTGGGTATCTAGCCTTGAAGCATCCAATAAATTTTCTACAAGTTCTTTCAATCGCAACGTACCACGATGAAATATTTCGATATAGGCTCTAATTTCTTCAGATAATGTTGGGATTATTGATTCAGATAATAAAATTTGAGATACACCATATATTGATGTTAAAGGAGTTCTTAACTCATGGGAAATCCTAGTAATAAGATCTTTTCTTAATTTATTTAATTCTAATAACCTCTTGTTCTCTTCAAGTATTAGTTTTTCTGCCTCTCTCTTTGCAGTCATATCAGCTACAGTAACTAAAATTGCATTTTTTCCTTGATATTGAATTACTTTAGAATTTAAATCAATCCATTTTATTTCTCTTGATTTAGTAAATAGTCTATATAAATAAGATCCTTGTGTACCCATACTTCCCATTTGCATTCTTTGGAATCGTTTCATTGCAATTGGTAAATCTTCAGGATGAAGTAGTTTGAAAAAATCTTCTGATGACCATTTTAATACTTCTTGATGATTATATCCCATTATACTTGGTAGAACTTCATTTATATATTTTATATTCCCGTCCTGTATGATTATTATTCCCATAAAAGATTGCTCGGTAATAGTTCGAAATTTTTCTTCAGATTCTTTTAATTTTTCCTCAGCAATTTTTCTCTCTGTAATATCTTCATAAGTACCAAGAAGTCCTATAACTTTACCTTGTGAATCATGGAGAGGAATTCTGTTTACATCTAACCACGCTTGTTTACCATCTGCTTGCAGTTGAGGTTCAATTACATGAAATTCAGGTTTCCCAGATTCCATTACTAAACGTTCAATTTCATAGTAGGATTCTGCTTCTTCAGATTTCCATGGTAGATCAAAATCCATCTTTCCAACAATATTTTTCGGTTCTCCTACCCCAGCCACCCTTGAAAAATTTGTATTACACCCTAAAAACTTTGATTCTCTATCTTTCCAAAAGATATATTGAGGAATGTTATCTAATACTATCTGAAACATTTTTCGAGAATTATTCAATTCCTCAAGTAAAATTCTCTGTGTAGTAATATCTCTTACTATCGTTATAAAAAGGCGTTCCCCTTCAGATTTACTTTCTATAACTTTTGCGCTTAATTCTGCATAAAAAAAATTCCCATCTCCTTTTAATAATTTATATTCATGTTTTTCGGCGTATCCCTTTGTTCTGAGTTCTTTAAAATTTTTTTGAAGCTCGTTAAGTTGTTCTGAAACCACAAAGTCAGAGATATTTTTACCAATAAAGTAATTTTTATCTTTCAGATTATATAAGTCTAAAACTTTCTGTGATACATTAATTACTTTACCATTAGAATCAAAAATTACAACGAGATCTGGAATTGCATCCATTAATTCTTCTATGTGTTCATTTATCTGAATAGCCATTATATTCAACTGAAATAGTTTGGCAAATTAAACTTTTGAATAAACAATAATAGTGCTTAAATTTAACTTTATTTTTTATCAAAATTTTTATACAGTAAGAAAAAGAATTCACATCACTTATTTTTTTCAATGGAAACAGATTACAATTTATTAATCTTTAATAAGCTCTTTGTTTATCATTTCCATGAGTTCATTTTCACTATATTCCTTTTCAGTAGGCCTTTTAAAATCTTTATTAAAGAATTTTTTTAAACTTTTCGGCATAACCCATCCAAGAAACGCAGATAATGAGTAAAAAATTGTAAATCCTACAACGATATATCCGTAAATAACATTTGGAAAGGCCCAAAGTCCTACAACATTATAAGGAACGAAATAATATATAAAAATACTTAAAGAGTAAATGATAGAACTTAAACCAATTAATTGATATCTCTTTTTAATCCAAGGCTCTATATTAATAGATTTTATAGAGTAGTAATATTTCAATGCAACGATACCTAACCAAAGATGAGACAATAAAAATGAAATCGTTATTGAAAACAAGATATAATAATAATAAATTAAATTTGACTCATCTAAAGAAGTAGTCAGAGGAATTGAAATTTGAAAGTTTAACCTAATAATGAAATCTATACTTCTGACTATGATCAAAATTATTAGAAAGACCATAAAAGGGCTCTTTTTATCTTTGAAAAACGTCTGTTTAGTAAAAATCACTAGTAAAATGTTGGGGAATTGAATTAAAATCAAAAATATTATCAGTAGTGATGGAAATAAACCATAGAAAATTATTCTTATACTATTTATAATAAAAAACAGGATTAAGGCTAGTAGATTATAAATTTTTGTCTTAATCATTTTATTTAAAAGAAACAAAGCTACAATGAGTTGTAATACAATCCAAACAAGTTGAAGTAAATAACTAACTATAACTACAGTTTGTAATAACACAACAATCCTCTTCCTCTAAATCTTCTCCATGGTGATTAAAGATTGATTTTCTAATAATTCATTTAACAACTTCTCAATAATTTGCTTGATATTCTCTATATTAAGGTTTTCAAGTCTTTTTTTCAGAGAATTTTGAATTACTTTCTGATAATCTCTTAAATTCAATTTATTTAATTCTTGAAATGGACTAATCTCCTCTTTGATTGCTAATTTAATAAGTCCCCTTGAAGCCGCTTCCGATATACCAATTCTTTCCGATAAAATTTCCCCAAGATAGTATATTATTTGAATGTTGCTAACCTCGCTTCAAGAATGAGGATTAATTTAACTATGCTACAAGAAGATCCTGATGTAAGTTATTAAAAAAACTGCAATAAAATAAATATTCTGTAAAAAGCAAAATTAAACAAAGCTTTCAAGAATTAAATAATTGACGTAAAGTAAGCATACCTCAACCAATATAGGTTATATTTCTATAATCTTTAAATATCATAACTTTTGAGTTTATAGATGTGAAAAGAATAACAACCATCCTCCCAAGATTAATTCAAAAAATAAAATCATAAATCCTCCGATATTCCCCAGAATTTTAAAGTTAGGTTTTATAAAGAAATTTATATTACCGAAGCCATAGAGAATGGTGGCAATAATTCCAAACCATCCGATAATTGGAGGTACAATTCCATAGATGACAAATAGGATTGAATACGCAAATGTGCCAATTGAGAACAAGAATTGTGCATATACAAACTTGAGCTCTTTTGCTTTAAGAATAAGATAACCTAAATTAGTTAACATATCTTTTTCAGTTTGACTGGTATCTGAGTATTTTTTTGCGATATCATAAAGTCCCCAGTAACTTATTTTATTATAGATTTGGATCAAGGCTTCTCCTATTCGAGAGACAATCCAAATAACGCCAAGAATTATGTTATATGGACTAAAAGCAATAAACATGGATATAGCAAGAAAAATTATGCTAAGGTGTTCTATAAGGATTAATACAAAGCTAACTTTAAATTTTGTTGGACTAGTGTTAATTTTTTGTAATTGAACTTCTGAGTTTATAACACCAAATGTTTTATACCCCAAAAAATTACTTACTATGTTTGTAATTATAATAAAAAGAAAGAAAAAGCCAGCTATTTTTTCAATAATTTTTTATCACCCTTTTTAAGTCTTATTTCTTAAATAATTCCAATCGATTTTATGTATCTAATTTAATATTCATCTACTTTTTCATTCATATTAATTTGAAATGACTTCTTTTTTTTAAAAAAATTTAATTAAGAAAATAATGGTGTAAGTTTTTTATTTTCTACGTCTCCGCATATAATTTTATTAGATAAGAATAAAACTTTAAATAAGGACAAAAATACATTATCTAACAAATTATAAAAAACTACTAATGGATTCATTTGAACGTGTTTTTGCTTCCTTTAATAATCTTTATGTGGATCGACCTCCAGTCCTTCCACACATCGGAGATCATGCAGGGATTATCCAAAAGTTAACTTATGATATAATGTATAAAGATGCAAAAAAGGCAGCGGAAGCTCATCTTAGAGCATTAGATTTATACGGCTATGATATAGTGACATTCCAAGTCGAACCTAGTTGGCCAGTAGCAGAAGCTTGTGGAGCTGAGGTTAATTATCCTAGAGATAAGAATCCTTGGATAGTAAAACATTCAATTAACACTGAAGAGGATCTTAAAAAACTAGAAGTACCTGATTTTATGGCAGCCCGAAGTACGAGAGTTATGATTGATGGGACAC
>JBHLRJ010000025.1:0-37302 GCA_048882645.1 Candidatus Thorarchaeota archaeon | reverse complement strand
AGAAAAGTTTGGGATATCTTTATTACAACTAATATTACATTTATCGGAAAACCAGAAATGGGAAAAAATACAATTAAAAAGGTTATCTTCGAGGGAGAAGATCCGAATGAATTAGTTCTTTTCCCATTGGAAGCAACTATTGGGATAAAATACTCTGTACATGAATTTATGAATTCTAGAATAAGTTTGATTGATGCTCCTGGCCAGTCATTGCCAATTATTTTAGAAAATGAGGAAAAACAAATATTAGCATTTGGAGATTGCGGTGCTATCATTTATGTTTTCGATTATCCTACGTGGATATCTGATTCTCAAGATATAATAGATGACGTCAGAAAAATTTATGAAATAAATAAAACTCACAATTTTGGGGCGAAGGTGATATTATTTCTACATAAAATCGACCTTGTTATAAAAAAAAAAATTGGAAGCCTGCTCTCCTTAATTAGAACACAGATCATTAATCAATTAAATCTTCCAGAAGAACTTCCAATATATTTCACGAGTTTACACCCGAATTTAATATATACCACCTATAATGCTATCTCTAATACAATCAGTCATTTTTCAGAAAATACTTCGCGTTTAAAGGAGAAAATTAAAACTTTATTACAGATTTCTTCGAAAACTAGCTGTTTTGTTACTAATCAAGATAATCACCTTATATTACAGGAGTTTTCAAATGATTTTGATATAAATATTCTGTATTATTTATATGAAGAAGTCTATAATATAAGTAAAACTTCAGCCATCCCGACATCGAAGAGTAGTGTTATAAGTTTAGGTCCTAAACTAATTAATATAGTAATAGAAAACCTAAAAATCGAAAACCTTGGTTTCAAATACGTGATCATTTTTTCAGAAACCCTAGAGCAAGAGGATATGATCAAAATTGTAGAAGATCTAAAGAAAGCGTTGTATTCATAAATATATAAGAGGAATAGAAATATGTTAAGGCAAGTCTTTATAATTCTAAGGGACAAATTAGTATATCAGAGAAGTTATGCTAAAGGTTTGGATACTTGGCTTTTTACTAGTGTGTATCAAAAAGTCAAAAGGGTTGTTGAATCTAAATTTGGCAGTGAAACGGGAATTTATGAATTTTTCGAATATAAACTTTCATACATAGCTGAGGAAGACTCCAATTTAATCATAATTTTTGTGTCTGGGTTGGGCGATAATTTCGATGATATTAAACCACAGTTGAAGAAATTTAAAAAGGAGTTCTTAGATTTTTATAGGGATGACCTAAAAAAAGAAACTTTTGAAATAGTAAATGAGGCATTAGATCCTATAGTTGACAACATCCATAGAAATCTTAAACCTAAAATATCCATTGTTGGATTTTCTGGAGTTGGGAAAACCACTACAACAAGATTAATAAAGTCAGAAGAGATCCCAATGCAACACATTCCAACAATAACAGGAGAGGTCGCTACCATTAAAATAGGGAAATTATCGTTTTTCTTATGGGACTTCGCTGGACAAGATCAATTCGATTTTCTATGGGAAAAATTCATTAGGGGAAGTGATGCAGTTCTCCTAATGACAGATTCAACACTAGAAAATCTTGAAAAAAGCCGATTTTTTATTGATTTAGTTAATAAGGCTGTTCCTTATGCTCGATTCGCAGTAATTGGAAATAAGCAAGACTTACCTAATGCAACGAAAGTCGAAGATATAGAAAGATTAATGGGTAATAAAGCATATGGATTCGTGGCAATAGATCTTGAAAACCGACCAAAAATGATAAGAATAATAGCAGATTTATTAGATATGGATACGAAAGTATCACCATTATTGCAACCCCTACTTGAAAGAGAAAATCTGATGGATGATGCCCAAAAAGCTTTAGAAGGAGGACAATTTCAAGAAGCTGTTGAACTATTCGAAAAAATTAGCAGTTTATGCCTAGAATTAGGAGACGATTCCTTAGCTATTGAGTTTCAAAAAAAAAGTGAGAAATTAAGTAGTATGCTAAAGTCTCTTTTTTAATTTGGTAATTTTTAATTCTTTATGGATGTCTTTCGTTATTCTACCAAATTCTTGTTACATTCTGCAAAAATAATAGTACTTCCTTATCTCCAAGAGGGACTATACTTGATTGAAAAATTATTTGGTTATCATTCAAGGGTAATATAAATTTCATTTCAACTGACTTATGTTCCTGGAGAGAATGAGTTATCTTATTCTGAGCGGCTTCAACTAAATCTCGTGGTAGTATCTGTTCTATATGTTTTCCAATTAAGGTATCTGATGAAAAAACTTGATTAAGAAGTTTTTCAATCTTTTTATCAAGTTTAATGTCTAATAATATTCCATGTTTTGAAATTCTGAAAATAGAGAAGGGAATATGTTCAAAAAGGATGTTATTTCTTATTTCGCTTTCGCGTAGTTTTTCTCTATTCTGCATTCTTTCTATTGCAGTTCCTAATTCCAATCCAACAGTGATAATCAATTCCATTTCGTCAGGACGAAGTGATTTTGAATCATTGAACACCATATTTATCGATCCAATAATATCAAGTCTTGAAAATAATGGAATGATTGCAGCTGATGAAAATTCTATTCCCTCCAAGAATTCCTCTATATATTCCGGGAAATTGTTATTAATAAGTGCTACTCCCTTTTTGAAAACAATGTCATAGGGAGTTTTATAAATATCTAATTTGTTTTGTTTTAGAGTGAAATAGGATGGAAAACCTATATGTGTTTCAATCTTAGCTACTTTTCGAGATTCATCAACTAAATAAATACAACATCCCTTAAGGTTAAATAGATCAACGAAAGCATCTCTTACATTTTTTAATAAATCCGATAACTGAACTGCCTGATTAGTTATACTAATAATTTTATTTAAGGTATCCACTTTTTTAACTTGTTCCTTCAGCTTTTCTTCCGTAATTTGAATATCAGTTATGTCATGAAATAAAAATTGAATAAAATATTGATCTGCCAATTTTATTTCATTTATACTAACCTCCAAATATATTTGTGCCCCAGAAGATTTTTTTTTCCGTGAAATAATTGGAGGTGGTTGATTAATCAAATGTTTAATCATTTCTGGATCAACAAGGCCCTCATCGAATAAATCAAGTTCTAGCGCTTTAAATCCAATCATATCTTCTCGCGTCTTTTCCATTAACCTTTCTGCTTCTAAATTAACATCAACGATTAATCCTGTGTCCCTATTGATAATAAATATTGCATCTCGTGCTGCTTTGAATAATGCTTGATATCTTTGTTCAGCTATAACTAAAGTCTTAATTACAGGTTTTACTGACTCAAAATAAGAAAAGAAGAAGCTTTTTATTAAATTAAGTTTAATAGAATCTGCTTTGAAATCCTTTGGGTCATAGTCGAAAGCTCTATACGAGTCTTTAAGATTTATGATATATTGAACAAAGCCAGCTAGAAGCTCATTCGCAAGTATTAAGGTTAATTTAGTACTGGACTCAGTAATTAATGAAATCAGGAAACTTTCATAACCCCCTCTAGCAAAAGGACTCTGTAATCGAAAAAATAAATTTGCTGTTTTGAATTTACCAAAAATATGTATGAATACTCCTTTGGTGGGAAGCTCCATTAGTGAGGGAATCTTATTAATATATTTATCCTCAAGTGATTCTGGGGCTTTTAAAACTATTCTAGGTCCATATAAAGGATCAAAACGGCTTAAAATTAACGCAGCTTCCAAGATTGTTCACAGATTTAATGAAAATACTCTCGAATTTTAAGTAAAAATTGGATTATTTAAATTTATTTTTAAATATGGATTTTTGAATTATTTCCAAACACAAAATTCTTAAAATTTTAACCTTATCTTCTAAATAATCAATTTAAGGTTCCCTTTAATTTAAAGCAAATATTATAAAACGATCAATTTTTTACCTTATTATGACGATGGAAGAATATTTGCAACCGACAGAATTCCTTGATTTTGATGACAATACAGTAAACAACCAAGCTTTAGAAATCATAGAAGGCTTGAAAACTGAAAAAGAAAAAGCGATTGCTCTTTTTTATTGGGTGAGAGATGAAATTAAATATAACATGTATACTTACAATCCAAAAATTAAAGCTAATCTTAAAGCATCAGTCACTTTAAGTAGATGTAATGGATTTTGTATGTCAAAAGCCGTGCTCCTGTCCACTTTTGCTCGAGCAGTTGGTATTCCTGCAAGAATTCACATGGTTGATATTATAAATCATAAGATTCCCAAGTGGATCGAAGAGTTAATGGGAACCAATGTGTTCCATTGCCATGGATATAGTGAATTGCATCTAGATGGAAAATGGAGAAAATTGACTCCAGTATTTGATAAAGATACTGCAATTAAAGCGGGTTACGTTCCAACTGTTGAATTTGATGGAATTAATGATGCTCTATTAGCTCCTCATGATATGGAAGGTAATTTATTCGTGGAATATACTAAAGATTGGGGGATTTATGCAGATGTTCCTCTAAAAAAGATTGATGAGATTTTTTCGAAAAATTATAAATTTAATATCAAGATAAATTTTTAGCACTTAAGAGAAGTAATTCTCTTTTAAACCTAAGGTTCGCAAAAATATTTTATAAGTGCCTAATTTCCCACCATAATTTCCTGCAGAAATTTTAATCAACCCTGTCATATCAATAATTCCATTAATTACATTTATCATTGTCTTCTTAACAGTATCAACATCCACTGCATTAAACACAATTTCTGGGATAGACAATACTCCTTTTGGAACTTCAGATTCATCTGGTGGAAGCTTATCTTTTAGAGTAGGGCAATATGGATGATTTGTAGAAGGCCCTATCTCGGGAAAGTTAGTTTCAGGTTTAGATCCAGCTGAACAAACATCAAAAGTCGTGCAAACATTATCAATTTCAGCTATAATTTTTACTGCTTCTCTTCCAACAGTTATCCCAGAATTAACAGAATCGCAAAATAACCATAAATTTCCACCCATAACTCCTGGAGCATAGGAGAGTTCTTCTTGTACTAGAAAGTCATATCCCATCATAATTGGGACATTTATTAATTTTCGATTATATTTTTCTATAATCCATTCATATCCATCTCCACAATGTCCTACATTATCCATCATGTTAAATTTCATTGCTGCATTTTCTGGATAAAAATCAAAAACTGCTGTAGTAGGGACTACAAGTATCCCTTGTCTCATCCGTCTTCCTAATTGATCATATAATTTTGCAGTGGCTTTTTTCCCAGTACCCGTAACCCACAATTGAACAATAGCCCCTAACCTCCCATCTATTGTTTCGGTTTTGCTTAACCACCTTACAATACCTCCTTCGGCATCTCCAAAAACAGTTGAAGGAAGGGCCGTGAAAGCATTTACAGACCTAGTTAAGAATTCCGCATCTTGAGCTGTAACCATTAGTTGAATACAGAGTCCTTCAAATGCTTCACAGAATGTATCTTCAATATATGCCATTTTCCTCAATCTACAGTTTATTTCTTCAATTATTATATAGGTATTATAATATCTAATAAAAATTTAAAATCTATTATTAACTCTAAATTATTAACTTTAAAAACTGAACTTAAATAAAATGCCGAAAGCTATAATTTTATACGAAATTGATCAATCGTTTGGACCTAACATTCTAGCTGAATATTATTTAAAAAATGATGAGAAAATACCAATAGTTATTTTAAAACAATTTTCTGAAAAGCACACAAAAAAAGGATATTCGGATGTAACAATTCGAGACGATAATAATCGCTACTATTCGAAGATAATTAATACCGAATCTATTGAGAAAGATAATCTTTATTTAGGTTTTATTTTACAAGAAGGAGAGGAACTTCTCTCGGTAAAGAGTATCTTTGAAAACATTGAAGAGAAAATTCTTCAGGAGTTTTCAACTGATAAGAAAAAGATGACCGAAATTCTTCAAAATGGTTTAAACTCAGTTTTAACCTTGATTCAGAAATTACGAGAACCAACAATTATAAAGGAAATCTTAAATGAGAGAACAAAGAAAATGCTTGATGATGGTCAACTTCAAGAAGCAAGAGAATTGATTGATATTGGGGAGGAAGTTCCTGAAAAACTTGCCCAAGAAGTAAAAGTTGCTGAAGAATTACTCGATAATATGGATTATAGAAAAGCTAAAAAAAGCCTACTAAAAGCCTCAGAGCTTGCAGCGACTATTCAAGAAGAAGAAATTGCTTCTTTTTTAGAAAATAAAGGACAACAAGTAGGTTTATTTCCAGACTTATTAAAGGAGCGTGACAATCTTTATAAGGAAATAGAAAAAGTTATCAGTGAATTAGATAGCAATAAATTATATCTTTACGACCTACTGCTCGATCCCGTAGATCGATTGATTGATATAGCAAGCAATTTTGAAGAAGATATGATAATTAATGAATTAACAAACTTAAAAAGCCACATACAAAGAGCTTCTCGATTAGCAAAAGAGCTAGATGGATTAAAAAATAAGATAAAAGAAAATTTAACAAAAATTTAACTTATTCTGAAGATACTTCCTCTGAAGATGTTTCTTCTACAGGTGGGGGGACATATTCCCCAATATCGGAAAAAATAATTTTGGCTATCTCCCAACCTTTTTTTGTTGGATGTTTTAGAGCATTTTTGATTAATTCTTCTCCTGTTTCATTATCCAATTCAACTTTACAGATATCAGGGTTATTTTGTAGGATACTTTCAAACTTCACACCACTACTACCAGTTGGTACAACGAGCAATCCATTATCAATTGCTTTTTGATCAATTGCATCTTTTAGGCGTTTAGCAGCGTAATAACCTGCTACTCCTGCACTTCTATCAAATGTTTTAATAGATGGGATTTCTAAGCCCCATTTTTTACCTTCTGATTCAATAAGCGCTGCTAATGTTTGGGATCTTTTACCCATCATAAATTTAAATTCCATTTGGGATTTAAACTTCTTCCCTTTTTCCTCCCCTATCATATTAATACATTTCAAGGTAGCCCCTGCGACGGACTGAGGATTTACATCAATAGAATATTCTTCTTCTGCTAGGATATCTTCAATTGTCTTTTTAATAACTTCTCTTGGTTTTGAAAAATCAACTTCCTCCTCTTCAACTGCCGCTTGAGGTTTTGGACTTGCAACAATCTCAGCTCCTATATCCATAAGTTCTTCTACAGTCATCTCTTCCATAACTACTTTATCAATAAACCTTCTGCAAAGCTTAATAGAATTCCTTGGATTACCCTGAGTTTTATCATAAATCATCTCTATCAATTTTTCATTTAGTGGGAATAAAGGATATAAAGGAGGATTCAAATTGTTGTCATCCCAAAACGTTTCCATTGATTTAGAGAAAAATATTTTAAGATCATTTAGACTAAAAGGTTTTAACTCTTGTTCCGGTTCCATTCTTGAACGTAATGGAGCATCTGCAATCTCGATAATTCTTGGCCAGATCTCTTTCAAAACTGCTATTGTAATTACCAAACCTTTAACTTCATTATATAGTCTTTTTAAGATTTCAAGAAATTTCCTTTCTGCTGATTCACCTAACATCCGATAGGGAGATTCAAGTTCATCAAAATAAAGTATGAGGACGCGATCTAAATTTTCTGTAATTATTTTAATCATGCTCAAGCATATATCATCTTCTTCTAAAACAGAATTAATACCTAATTCTACTAACTCTTCGTCTTCTAAATCTTCGCCAAGAAGCCATCTTTCTGCTAAAGCCTTTTTATTTTTATCCAACTGGTACGTCACAAGCGCTTTTACGCAATCAGCAAATACTCCTGGAAATTCTCTTATTCCTTGCTGAATTACCTCCTCAACTTTAGGTTTTTGAAATAAGCCTTTTTTATCTCCTCCCCATCTACCAACTAATTTCTCTGAAACTGTATCAAGTAATTCGGCACCAAGCTCTTCAATAATACACGTGTATACATGGAGTAATACACGTATGCTTGCAGGGGGACTTGGCACGTAAATGATGCTCCAATCTACAGGTTCCAATTTCCCTACTTCAATTTCTTGAACATCTTCTGTTTGGTCTAATTTCTTTTTATTTTCTCGTTCCTTATCCTTGAAGGAGTGATAAGCATGGGTTTTCCCAGTTCCAGCAGATCCTAAAATGGGGATCAGCTTTGCCGATCTATCTTTATAGGTTTGGCGTGTTAATCTATAAACTTCACGATCTATGTAACTTCGTGGTCTTGCTATATCTATCCTATCTGGAATATCTCCCCGAGACACAAAATTAGAAAATGGTAAAATCGGAGCTTCTCGCAAGACATCTAAATACATTGCCTTATCATCATCACTCAATTCTGAATACAATTAATTTCCTCTCCAGTTTTTAATATCTGATAACTAATTTTTTATGTGGAATAAATTTATTAGTTGAGACAAATTTCTAATATAGTAGTTATTTAGTTTTTAGCTATTATAATATCAAAATAAAAGTTTTGCTTATTAAATTTATTTGATAATAAGAAATTCAATTATATCACTGAGATGATTGAGTATGCCTAAAAAATATGAAGATGACGATGAAGAGGATGAAAATGAGGAGAAAGAACCCTTTGATTTCTCTGAATTTTTTGAGGATCCAAGTAAATTTATTTCTGACCCAAATAAAATATTTATAGATCCCAACAAATTACTCAATTCTAAGCAATTTAGACGACTATTTAAAGAGATCTTTAACCAAATTTCAAAAAATTTACCAGCTGAATTTCAGAATCTTTCCCCAGAAGACATTATGAGGGAACTTACAAAAAACAAATCAAAATTTGGTTTTCCAATAATGTATGGTTTCAATGTAAATATTGATAAAGATGGTAAACCCACGATCGATTCCTTTGGTAATATTAAAACTAAACCCTATTCTGGAAAACCAGTTGTTAAGTCAGAACGGGAACCTCTAATTGAAGTTAATGAAGAGGAAGATCACATTTTAGTAATCGCTGAAATGCCCGGGGTAGATAGAGATGATATTGTACTTAAAGCGACTAGCCATAGTTTAACTATTTCGACTAAAGAGAATGCAAATAGACACTATTATAAAGAAGTTGAACTTACTTCAGCTATAAATTCAGATGTAGCCAAGGCAAGATATGTAAACGGGATTCTTGAAGTTCGATTAAAAAAGATTGATGAGAAGCATAGAAATATAAGAATTGATTGATTTAGATTGGATATAAAGATTTCTGAAATAAAAATTCACCTCTCTAATCTACATATTAGGCACTCCTCTAAAGACAAACCTTTATTAATTACTTTAACAGATTAAGGATTACAAGTAGTTAATTTAGGTGATCGTCATATCTGAAAAAAAAGAACGTTTATCCTCAAGAGGATTAATGGTAATCGGAATTGTAGCTTTAGTTATCCTAGTGGTCGGAATCATACTCTTTTACACTGGATTAAATGAGGCTTTTTATAGTGATTCGGGTCAAACAGTCTTTAAAATCATATCTTACCTTGGTGAACCTGTAGTTTTTATAATCATTTCCTCTATCTTATTCTTAGCTTATGATAAGACTTATGCTAAGAACTTAGCACTAAGCTTATTAATCACCCATTACATGAATCAAATATTTAAGTCAATATTTAAAGATCCAAGACCTGCCCCAAATGAACATCAACCTGATGAATTTATAGAAACTTCTTACGGATTTCCTTCTGGTCACGCCCAAACTGCTGTAGGTTTTTGGGGATACATCGGCTATGAATTTAAAGATAAATATAAATATAAAAGAATTCAAATTGTACCTTGCGTAATATCAGTGATAATATTTCTCGTTGCTATTTCTCGAATTATAATTGGTGTTCATGATTTACAGGATATGATTGGTGGATTACTATTAGGAATTGGTTTTTTGCTTTTATTTATTTTCTTAGAACCACCTTTATCGAGACAGTTCAATAAGTTGAATTTTATTGTAAAAATAATTATAACCGTCATTGTTTCTGTTGCATTATTTCTATTTGGAACCTTCCTTTTCCCTGATGCAGGTTTAGGCTTAGTAGGTTCTGATAATCTTTACAAAGATAGTGGGGCTTTTGCAGTTGTTGGTGGTGTCCTTTTAGGATTCGGAGTTGGTTATATTTTAGAGCAAGAATATATTAAATATGATCCTTCGCAACTATCAACCAAGAAGAAAATAATAAATATCATTATAGGAATAATACTTTTACTTGTAATTTTTGTACCTTTTGAATTTCTAATTGCAGACATTATAGACAGTGTTTATTTTCGATTCTTTCGTTTTGCGCTTCCCTTGTTCGTTTTAGTTTTTGTTGTTCCATTGATCTGTAAAAAAATCAATTGAAAAAATCATTTTACAAAATCAATTTTTTTTTTAAAATATTATAGCTTAATTGCTAATTTCGATACTCTCCCTTGCGACTTCTGTTAAAAGAATCCGATTTATCATAATTTTGTCGCTTTCTTTAACCTCATTATGTGGAGTAACGATATGATTAATATAAATATCTTCTCTATGAGGATGGGGTAAAACTTCTTCTAGTATCATCTTACATAGAAAAAACGGGTATTTATATATAAAATTTCCCCTTTTCTTTTTGACATAATCTTAATCTTGACAGATGATCACTCATAAGAATAAAAACTTATAGATTTTAGAATTTTAAGGGGATTGATAAATAAGTCCATCTTAAGCATCAAAATAAGGTCAATAATTCTTTAACTTTTACCTTGCTCTTAGGATCTTTGACACTTTCTAAGATTCTTTGTGATAATTCCTTTTTCTTTTGAAAATAAAGCTTCATTATATCATCAAATTCCATATCTGGGTATCGTTCAACTAAAGCAACATCTCTTCTGGGGCATCCTCCACTCCTCATACAACAATAAGCAATTGAACCAAAACATGTAATATCCGTACCCCATTCGTTTTGTTTTGAAAATTTTTCCTTTATTTTAATAAATTCTTCAGGTGTGATCCCTATTTCTAAGAGTTTTTTATCTCTTTTACATTTATATCCAAACGTAAGAGAATGTCCTGGTTTACAGCAAAATGTTAAGGCTCTATAATCTCCGCCCATACAAATAGGGATAGGAGCATTTTTTTCCCATCCAGGTAAATCACGGAGTTTGTCTTTATCTAAAGTTACCATAAGGATCATCGCTTCAGTATCTATAATAATAAGGAGGGCCTGGTACGGGAATCGAACCCGTATTTCCCCGACAAAAGTAAGAACTTTCGCCTCTAGGGATTCACAGAGGGGTTTCTAGCTTTAGAAACTAGAAATGTCCCCAATACTAACCGCTATACCAACCAGGCCATTTTTCAACTAAATATTAATGTCTATTTCTTTTTTAATATAGTATTTACTGGTAAAAAAGTTTTATTGAACTTACCTACTATTCCGATTTATTTAATGTTTTTATGATATAATCCAATAATTGTTTAACAGCATCATCTAATTTTCCAGAATTATCCACAGTAAAATCTGCTTCTGGAAACTTCTGATTTTTTCTAGCTCGTTCTATCCTCTCTTTTAACAATTTATCACTCTCTCTCTTTCTATTTTTAATTCTTTGATAGGTAATTTCGAAAGGAACTTCTATAAAAATCACTTTAATATTATTATACTTTTTCCTTGCTTTCCTTATTACCGTTCGGCTAACATTAATAATGACAGGGTGTCCCTTTTTGAGCCAATTCTCTATGTCTGTCGAGATTCCGTAATCTAATTCATAAATATGCCATTTTAAGGTGAACTTTCCTAGTTTTTCTATTTCCTTGAATTTTATATTAGTAATTGAAATATTGTCTTCAAATTTTGAAGGAGGTCTCGTAATAAATCTTTTTGGTGCGTGAATTGGCGGCAAATTTGAAGGATACTTTTTAACTAATTCTGAAATTATGGAATCTTTACCCGATCCAGAGTTTCCAACAATTAAGAATAATACGCCTGGAAAAGTTAGAGACATGAGCCTATGAGTACATTAAGTTATAATATAATCTAATTTTAACGAGTATAAAATCTTTACAATTAGAAAGACTTTTAAGAACAACAAGAGTTAATGATCTTGAAAGATTAAGATTAAATTTAAATCATTTTAATTTCACATCTTAAAAATGGGAAAAAAAAATCCTATCGCTAAATCAATGGTTTCAGATGTACCTGAAAGTTATCAGAGATATTTAGATGAAATATATAATATATCAAGAACGAAGAAAGGTGGATGGGTGACGAATAAAGAGATCGCAGAAAGACTTAATGTTGAACCTGCTTCTGTATCGGGAATGCTAGAAAAATTAAAGAAAAAAGGCTTAATTAAATGGGAACCAAGAAAATCTATAAGATTAACAGAGAAAGGAAAAACAATTGCTCAACAATTAGATGAGATTCATTCGTTACTATATCGATTTTTCGCAGAAGTATTAAAAATTAAAAATGAAGATGTGATTGAAGAATTGTCTTGTGAAATAGAACATCATATTACTAGCGATGTTAAAAATTCGTTAGAAAAATTCCTCTCAAAATATTTAGATTTATAATGAAAAAAATTATTAGACATAATATATTGAAACACCTTAGTTATTAACTCATTTATTGTGTATTAAAATGTCTGATGAATTAAAACAAAAAGTTGATCTTGTTAAAAAGCACTTTGAAAATTTTACCAATTATATTGAACTCCCCGATTTTAGATCTTTCCTTTTATTTACATTAAACAGTCAAGTATCTACAAATATCTTAGCACAGTTTGGATTAGGGGGTAATAAGGAGATAATTACACTACCCTACAATCCACTCTTAAAGATATATTATCAAAAAATCAATTTAGTCTCCGCTGGTGCCTTGATTGTTTATGTGAAAAGTGATCCTATATCTGATCAGTTTGTTATAAATAAAGATGATTCAACTATTAAGAAATTCTTAAATCCTGAGGAGATGAGCATAGCATTTAGAGGAAAAGAAAAATTTTTATTACCTCTGATTAGTGATTGTAGTGTATGTTACGAAGACAATAATTCTAAAATAACTATTAAAATTGACGATTTATTTCATTCGATTGGAAGTTTTCTAGCAGTCACTGAACCAAACCTGCTTTTTGTGATTGATGCTAAAAAAGATTCAGAACCTGATCTCTTATTTACCTTTAATATGATGCCTGAACTGCCCACTAAGTTAGATCAGAAGGTTTTAAAAATTGATGTATTTTTAGATAATGAACATAAAACAAATGATAATTTATACATTAAACGCGAAGAAGACTTCAAAATAGATTATCTTAAGGGATTAAAAGAAATAAGCCATGCAGAAATATATAAATCTGCTTATTCCTTAATAGTTCATGTTAAATCATTACAAGAGCCCTAATTTTTTCCTTTTCTTCATAATTATTTTTAACTACGTTTGTTATCATTAAAGTTTTTTACATTTATGAGAAGAAAGATATTTTAGTATTCGTTAGAAGTTAAACAGTTAATACCATTAAAGGATTAATATATTCAATTTATAAACCACCCGACAAAATATGTAAAGTATAACACTAATTTATTGTGTTTTAACATAATATTCAGTTTAAAGGGTTGTTTAACATAAAGATAATAACTATCAACTTGCCAGAAAAATATTTGCAGGCAATTCAAATTTTAAATGATATGAATATTTACCCTTCTCGTAGTGAAGCAATAAGAATCGCTCTACATGATTTCTTGGCTAAAGAATTGAAAATGTATAACGATTTAGACGATGAAAGCTTTAAAATCCTTATTCGAAGCCAAAAAAATAAACTTAATCAATAACTTTTTTATTTATTTTCTTTATTTAGGGATTTTTAGATATAACTTTTTTGAATGAACCTCATAAAAAATTAATTAAATAAACCCTACATTAATCCTAACAATTTTAAATTTTCACCAATAGGGGATTAAATATATTAATTAACGCCGATCTGTGTAACGGTTGTGGAAAGTGTGTGATTATTTGCCCTGTTAGTGCTATAAAGATGGTTGATAATAAAGCAGTTATCGATGAAGAAAGTTGTGTGGAGTGTTCTGTCTGTTATAGGAGTGCAGATTGCCCAGTTAATGCAATTAAAATGAAAAGGTTAAGTTGGCCAAGAGAAATTCGTATTCCCTTTAGTAATGTAATTGTCACCCACAAAATAACCTCGATTCCAGGGAGAGGTACGGAAGAGATGAAGACTAATGATGTGACTAATCGTTTTGGCATTGGAGAATTTGGAGTGTCTATTGAAGTGGGGCGACCTGGAGTAGGAACTCGTTTGGAAAATATTGAATTATTTACAATGAAACTTGCGAAAATTGGGGTAATTTATGAAGAAAAAAGTCCTGTTACATCATTAATTATTGATGAACAGGGACATATAAATGAACAAGTAAAAGCTGAACGCGTTTTATCGGCAATCATAGAATTTAAGATTCCCACCCATAAATTATCTCAAGTATTAAATGTAATTAAAGAGGTTGAAGGGAAAATTGATACAGTTTTTTCTGTAGGTATAGTCTCAAGGATAGATGAGTATAATATAGGTAATATAATAAATCAAATATCTCGGTTAGGTTTTGAAGTAAGACCTAACGCTAAAATAAATATAGGCTTAGGTAGACCATAAGATTAAGGGGGAAAATGTATTGACTCATACATTACACAGAAAGGGTAATAGACAAGATCTTAAAGAGGATTATGTCATTTTAGCAATGGTCGCTAGGGATATTAATGACCATTATGATGATACTCGTGAAAAGTTAATAAAGATAGGAGAAATTTTAAAAGGGCATAGTCCAGTTAATATGTTAAACGAAATTGGGTGGAGAGCATCGCCTACTATCACAGCCACATTTAATGATATTAACACTGTGAAGAGTATTATAAAGATTCTTAAAAAAGAAGATTTTGGAATTTCAATTGTTATAAGTGGTTTAATATCTGAAATTGAATATTTAATTAAAGAAATAGGTTTAAAATCCCATACGATCCATTTGTCTCTAGGTCACTTTGGACCAAAAGAGTTATTACCTTCAGATAAAACTTTAGAAATTACTACAATGTGTGGACATCATACTATTTCACCTCAGTCTATCACTCATTATGCTAAGTTAATTAAACAAGGAAAATTAACAATTGAGAAGGCAGCAGAAAGACTAACGAAACCTTGTGTTTGTGGTATTGTGAATCCATCTCGAATAATAAAGATTCTTAAAACATTAATCTAATCTAGTAAATCGAATCAAGTAATTCGATCTTAACTTAAGATATAAATATCTAGTTGGTTTATTTTCAATTAAACACAAGCAATCCAGAATATTTAATTTATATAGAGGAATAATCAATGAAAATTGGAATAATTGGAACTGGAAGCATGGGAAAGGGATTAGGGACATTATGGGCCGAAAAAAACCATGAGATTATGTTTGGTTCTCGTGATCCTGTGAACGCTGAAAAATTAGCAAAATCATTCGGTAGCAATGTATATGGGGGCACTTATAATGAGGCTGCCCAATTCGGTGAAGTCGTCGTCCTTGCTGTCCCATGGTCTGCAGTAAAAGAATCGATCCAAGTATTAGGTGATTTAACTAATAAAGTTCTTATTGATTGCACTAATGCTGTAGCTCCACATCTAGGAGGTTTATTATTAGGTCATACAACTTCAGCTGCTGAAAAAATTGCTGAATGGGCTCAAGGGGCCAGAATTGTTAAGGCTTTTAATTCACTTGGCGCGGAAAACCTAACTAAGTTACAATTTGGCTCACAAAATGCCAGTACTTTTATCTGTGGAGACGATATTGAAGCTAAAGCAATTGTACGGAAATTAGGCGAAGAACTAGGTTTTGATGTTGTGGATGCTGGTCATTTAGAAAACGCTAGATTAATTGAGCCACTTGCAATGCTGTGGATAGATTTAGCATATAACCAAGGCATGGGAACAGATATCGCTTTTAAATTATTACGCCGTAGAAAAGCAAAATAAAATGTGACAAATCTTTATTTTTTCTCTTTAAACTACTTTTTTAATCATATCGTAGTAATTTCATTACATAATTATTGCAAAATTGATAAATATTCAAAAATTGGTTACATCTAAAATATAAACTTAATTAAGTGAAATTATGAATAATATTAATAAGAGGAAAAGCTCAAAATTTACCCACACATATTCAATAGTAGCAAGAGATTCTAATACGGGAGAAATGGGTGTAGGAGTACAGAGCCATTATTTCTCAGTGGGTTCGGTGGTTGATTGGGGCTGTTCAGGAGTGGGTGTAGTAGCTACCCAATCATTTGTAAATAAATCTTTCGGATTAAGGGGACTAAAATTGTTGAAACAAGGAAAATCCCCTACTGAGGTATTAGAGCTCCTACTTTCTGATGATGAAGGAAAAGACGTTAGGCAAGTTGCTATTTTAGATTCTCAGGGACGAGTAGCAGTACATACTGGTGTAAAATGTATAAAACATGCAGGACATATCAAAGGCGATAATTTCTCAGTCCAAGCAAACATGATGTTATCAGATAAAGTTTGGGGTGAAATGGCTAAAACTTTTGAGGAAAACAAAAATTTACCATTACCGGAGAGAATAATTAAAACTTTGGAAGCCGCAGAAGCAGTGGGTGGAGATATCAGGGGAAAACAATCTTCCGCATTGTTAATAGTCAAAGGAGAACCTGTAGAGAATAAGTGGGATGATCCATTAATTGATTTAAGGATAGAAGATCACAAAGAGCCACTGAAGGAGCTAAGTAGGTTATTAAAACTGTGGCGTGCTTATGAACATTTAGAGAAAGGAGATGTCGCAATGGAGAAAGAAGATATAAATCTTGCTCTTGAAGAGTACAATTCCGCTCGAAAAATGTTTCCTGATGATATTGAAATGAAATATTGGACTGCAGTAACACTTGCAAATACTAATAATTTAGATAAAGCTATCCCAGTTTTTAAAGAAATCTTTAGCATTGATGACAATTGGCGTATCCTTACAGAAAGGTTACCAGAAGTAGACCTTCTTAAAGTTAACAAAGAAGATTTAGATAAAATCTTATCTTTAAAATAAATTAATTGATTTATCTTTTACTTAATTCATTTTTTACATAATTTATATGTAAAATTAAATTAAGACAATATATGCGAGTTGCACGTTATTATAACAATAATGATGTTAGAGAAGATGAGATACCAAAACCTATAATTGGTCCTGGAGAAATCTTGGTTAAGGTAAAAAAATCTGGGATTTGTGGATCTGATATTCTTGAATATTATCGTTTCGCCAAAATGAAAAAGTTGGGTGTTGACTCCCTAATTTTAGGTCACGAAATAGCCGGAGACATAGTTGAGAAAGATGAATCAGTCCAACATCTTAATATTGGTGATCGTGTATTTGTTTCTCATCATGTTCCATGTTTTGAATGTCATTATTGTGATCAAGGGCATCACACCGCTTGTAATCTTCTTCATAACACAAACTACGATCCTGGTGGTTTTGCTGAATATATACGAATCCCTCATATCAATATTGAGAAAAAAGGTGTTTACGTGCTAGATAAAAGCATGTCCTATGAAGAAGCCGTGTTTATAGAGCCTTTAGGATGTATATGCCGAGCACAACGACTAGCAAATGTGAAAAAGGGATTAAGTGTTTTAATTTTAGGGTGTGGAACTTCTGGTATATTACATATTCAGTTAGCGAAACTTCGAGGTGCAGAAAGAGTTATTGCTACTGATATTAATGATTATCGATTACAAAAAGCAAAAGAGTTTGGAGCTGATGTAGTATACAATGCATCTGTAGATCTTCCAAAAGAAATTAAAAACATTAACGAATCAAGGCTAGCTGATATTGTAATAGTTTGTACGGGTGCCATATCAGCAGCGAACCAAGCTTTGGAATGTGCAGCACCAGGTAGTACAATAATATTCTTTGCTGTACCAAAACCCGGGATTAACCTTGAAGTCCCTATAAATGAATATTGGAGAAATGAGATTACTATTACAACTTCTTATGGTGCTGCTCCTGGAGATCTTGATGAGGCATATAAATGGATACTTTCAAAACGAATTAATGTCACAGACTTAATCACACATCGTTTTCCTCTTAGCCAGGCTAAAGAAGCTTTCAAAGTGGTGTGTGAAGCAGACAAATCAATGAAGGTTATACTTGAACCAGAAAGTTAAGCTAACTTACCATTTATGATTTTAAAGCATACTTCAAATCACATCAATTTCTTCTTTCCTTAAGATGGTTCCTTATTATCCAAGACTCCCAAAATCTGTATATGTCAAAAACTACTCCCTTTAATTTCTTCTTAGGGAAAAATAAATCCATTTCAAGTAATTTGTCAACAATTTCCTTCTCGGATTTTGTTGTTAACTTTTTTGAATTAATAGCGGTATCTACTAATTCTTGATTCACCATAATTTTTTTCTTTAGATACTTAAATGGGCTTAAATCAGGATTATGAACTATATAGGAATGACTCGAAGTTAGAAATTTAGCATTTTCTAAAAAAATTTGTTCAGCATTTTTAATATCTTCACGATATTGTGATAATGAACATTGTTTAAAGCCATACCAGGGACCAAAGCCATCAGTTTCCGGATTTGACTTATCAAATCCAAGGCAGCTTATATGGAATATTTTTTCCTTAGGTAATAAAAATCCAACATGGCCTTTAGAATGCCCTGAAAATGAGATTGTTTTAACAATAAAATCTTCAAATTTAAGAGTTATTCCCGGTGTGAATGGGTTTACTTGCTCACATTTATGGTATCCATTTAACTTTCCAAAATGTTCAACAGTTTCAAATTCCAACTCATCATTGAAACCAAAACCTCTATAGAAATTATCGAAATCTAGCAAAAAGCTTGATTCTGGAAAGGGAGCATGGACAGTTGCGCCAAGTTCTTCCCAAGCATGAATATGACATATATGATCAAGATGTCCATGAGAGCAAACATAATTCGATATTGGACCATAGACTTCATTAAGCAATTTAACATATTTCGATTCAATATTTAAATCAAGTGAGATCAAATATTTGTTTCTCTCTTTCTTTGGTAAAATAAGGAGTCCGTCACAGCAAGAAAAAAAGAAAGGGTGCTTAACTTGATGAATTAATAGAATATCCTCTGTTATTTTCTTGATTTCTAGATTATCTATTTTTGGAAGAGCCATAGAAATAATTATGGTTGATAAATTACCCCGATTGCTATATATATTAAATAAA
Source organism: Candidatus Thorarchaeota archaeon (assembly GCA_048882645.1). GTDB lineage: Archaea > Asgardarchaeota > Lokiarchaeia > Sigyniarchaeales > SOKP01 > Loki-b32. The sequence goes on along the minus strand of JBHLRJ010000025.1, from coordinate 18,100 downwards.
ACGTTAATTAGTTAATTTTTATAACAAAACAGACATTAAAAAATTTTTTTTTTAATCATGCTGATCGTTTTGCCTTAAGTAATTTAATCCCCACAAAAATAGATATACGGAAGTTCAGCTTAATTCGCTTTCCAAAAACAATTTAATTTTTTCGAATAAGACTAGACTATTACATTTTTTATTAAAAAAATATTGAAAAAAATTCCTCTTTAAAATAAAATAGTTTTCTAATCAATCTTGGTACCACAATTGCTACAAAATTCATCACTAATTTCTAACTTACTACCACAATACCTACAATTTTTTCTAACCATTGGGATCTCTTTCTTGATATTTATTTCATTATCTTCAATCTCATCATCGAACTCGAAAGGAGGAAATTTATTCTTTTTGTGTAATTTTCTATTTAATCTTGATTTTAATTCATTGAAGGGTTTTAGATCGCCAGAAAACTCTGTGTGAGTTACACTTTTAATCAAAATTCCCAATTTGATCACTAGATGGAAAATTGCATCTTTTAACTGACATCATTATACAGAAGTAGGGAACTCCTCTTTTCTAAACCAATATGTTGACAAAAGCTTTAGAAAGAAAAATATTGAAAAAATTGGATCCAAGTATTATAACAAACTATTAAGATTTTTAATCTTAATAATAAAAAAGAGAAAAAAAATTTACAAACCTTTAGGACCTTGTTTATATATATCAAACGCTTCATCCAATGAAGCATTATCATGAACTATTGCTCGAACTGCCTTAATCATTCCGATTGGAGAATCGCTTTGGAAAATGTTCCTTCCCATATCCACTCCAACAGCCCCCCTATCAACGGCATTCTTTGCCATCTGCAAAGCATCTTTTTCTGCAATTTTTTTACCACCTGCGATTACAATTGGAGCTGGACAGATACTAGTAACTTCCTCAAAATTTTCACAATAATAAGTTTTAACGAATGTTGCTCCCAATTCAGCAGCCATTCTGCTCGCCATGCCAAGATAACGTGCATCTCTTACCATTTCTCTTCCTACTGCAGTAACAGCTAATGTGGGAATACCATATTCCTGGCCCCAATTAACCAATTTTGATAAATTCATTAAACTCTGTTTCTCGTATTCTCCACCAACAAATATAGAGCACGTAATAGCCGAAACATTTAATCTTATTGCATCTTCAATAGCTACATTAATTTCTTCGTTTGAAAGCTCTTTTAGCATTGAGGCGCCTGCTGATACTCTTAATACAATTGGTACGTTAACCTCAGAAGGAACACAGTTCCTAAGCATGCCCCGAGTTAACATTAAAGCATCAGCATATTCAAACAAAGGCGACATTTCAGTAAAACATTTTAACTGACCAGGAATGTTGCCAAAGTAACCATGATCTATAGCAAGCATTACGCACCGACCGGAATTAGGTTTGATTATTCTATTAAACCTATTTTGAAAGCCCCAATCACCTACTACAACCATTTTTAATTCACCTATTTCAAATTAGATCTTATGTGTAATTTTCTTTTTTAAATTAATTAATGATCTTTATTTTACTTTTTCTAAAATTGGAGTTAGAAATCTCTTCACTTTGTTGAGAAACTAAGGAATTCTCCAACTTTATTTTTAATTTTTGTAACTAGATTAGCCGAGATATTCCTAGCGATATATTCTTTAATCAGATTAAAGTGATAATTACTCACTTTTTTTATTTTCAAACTTTTTGACAATTTCTTAATTAACTCATCTTCATAGATCTCATCAACCTCTTGGAGAATATAAGTAGCAAGGTCTGCCTCATTTACAAAATGATTAATATCTTGTTGCAGAAGCCTAATTTGTTCCTCTTCATCGATAATATCTAAAGCTCTTTTTATTATCTCTTCCTCAAACTTCATCTTTTTTTTCCAAGGAGTCTGAAAAATGTGTTGATTTGTATCCATTACTAAAGCATCCGTATCTTTCATTTTTGTATCATCTGTCTCGGGATCATCAAATAGATATATGGATTTGCTTCCTTTAAGATTTTCTGGTAAGATCATGTCTCCAATAGAGTTAAGAATCTCCTCACTATATTCAAACTTCTCATCTTTTATGATGTAGGTGGAGTAATTAAAAATTTTAGCATGAATAAGACTAAATATTCCATAAACACCAAAAATCTGAATTAATTTTCTGAGATTAAGCCTCCCCTCGATTTCTTCCCCTTCTTCTGGAGATACAATTGCCATTTGTATATCTATTTTTTCATAACCTCTAACTACTCCTTTTGTATCCACAAAAACAATAAATTGGTGCTCTGGACACACAGCATTCATTGGTACTTGAATCTTTACAGTTCCAAATTTCTTTTGTAGGAAAATAGATTCTGGAATATTGATATTTTTCATTTTTCCGCAAGTAGGGCAAGTAATCTCGAGGACTTTGAATGTATCTATCATGTTATGAAAAATTTTTTTTCTACTATGCAATAATTTATCACCTCAGCATAAAAATTTTAACAAAATATTTCTGGTTTTATCTTTCTATTAACTGATAAAAAATAAATCATATGATAAGATACTATACAAACATGTTGATAATGAATGAAAGATTTGCTAATATTAGCTATTTAATCACTTTTTCATTATTGGCATTCCTGATAGTGAACCTGTAAAGGCCCCTTGATAAATCGCAGGTTCTCCGTTTACAAAAACATATTCGATACCTTCAGAATAGAGTCGGGGATTTTCATACGTTGCCTTATCTATTATCCTTTCTGCATCAAATATGGTAATATCTGCACTATATCCTTCCCTTAACAATCCCCGATCTTGTAAGCCTAATTTTTGAGCTGGATATGAAGTCATCCTTCTAATTGCATCCTCTAGAGTGAGTAACTTTTTTTCTCGAACATATTTACCTAACACTTGGGTAAATGTGCCGTTAGCATAGGGATTGGGGAAATATTCTTTATTATCTTCAGGGATAATCCGACCGTCTGACGCAAACATCGTAAGAGGATGCGTAATCGTTATTATATTATCATCTTCTGTCATTGAGAGGTATGTTCCACTAACAGAGCCTTGTTGCTCAATTAAAACGTCAATTATTACTTGTTGGGGGGAGATAGATTGTTCTATAGCATTTTGATACACATTTTTACCGTTAAACTTTATACTTCTGGGAGCGTTTATATATACTTTTTTCCAATCTTCTCTTTCATTTATTTTCAAGAAGCTTTTTCCAATTAAATCAATTTCTTTGTAAATTTTATTTTTGAGCTCTTCATCTTTCTTGGATTCTTTTAATGTTTTAATTGCGCTAGGCACATTGATTTTATTTTCTGAAAGGTATACCCATGGAGGTATTAATGCAAATAAGAATGTTGAATTTGAAGCATGAGGAAAGACATCAAATGTAACATCTAAATTATTGTCACGCGCTTTTTCTACATATCTATAAGCCTTATTAATGTCTCCTACCCAAAATCCAAAAGGTTTAAAGTGGTTTATCTCAACTGATATTCCAGATTTAGCGATTTCGATAGCTTCTTTAGTAGCTCTTATAATTCCACTGGAAAAGCCCCTAAAATGAGTTGTATAGATTCCATTATATTTTTTTACAATTTTACATAATTCAATAAGTTCATGTGTTTTCGCAAAAGATCCTGGAGGGTAATCTAAACCAGTAGACAGCCCAAAAGCACCAAATTTCATCTCCTCTTCAAGAACTTCCTTCATCTCCTTCAGTTCACTATCATTAGGGCTTCTATTTTCTAATCCCATTGTATGTATTCTTAACGTTGAATGGCCTATCAAAGGGATAATATTAATTGGGATCTCTTTTTGTCTTAAACCCTCCAAATATTCATCTAAAGTATAAAATGATAGATCTGAATTAGTAACTCCTAACATTGAATTAAATTGCTTTTGGATTTCATCATCTCTATCTCTAGCGGGATTTATTGGAGTCATAGAAAATCCACAATTTCCTACAACATGAGTAGTTACCCCCTGTGATAAGACATTTTCACCACGACTAAAAAAAATTGTATAATCTGAATGAGTATGAATATCAATAAATCCTGGTGTAACGATTAATCCAGTAGCATCAATTATCTCATCTCCACTGCTTTTGGCAATGTTACGAGATATCTTCTTGATTTTTCTATCTTCGAGTAAAATATCCGCATTAACCCAAGGATTTCCTGTTCCATCAATTATTTTTCCATTATTAATTAAAATAGATTTGCTTTCATTCATAAGTGTCCAACTCTAATATTTAATAGTTACAACTTTCTTCATTTTGTAATAAATGTTGTACTTTAGTTGCTTCTAATAATTTCTTAATTTTTATATCTTCTAATATTAAATTATTACATAATAATTTAGTTTAAGTTAGAAAAAAGGAGATATTTATGGAGATTAATGTATCAAAAGAAGATTCCAAGTATATGTATGATATAGTACAGAAAATAGTCGACGAGTGTGGACCTCGTATGCCGTGTAGTCCTCAAGAAGCTAAAAGTGCCGTTTTAATTAAAGAAGAACTTCAGAAAACCTGTGATGATGTAAGTATTGAAAAATTTACCTGTCATCCGAGAGCTGCCCTTGGTTGGATACGTGTATCAATACTTCTTGTTTTATTGTCATTTGGTTCATTTTTCTTAATCCAATTATTTATGAATTCATATGGGATATACTTATTGGCAATCGTGTCTTCAATCTTCACTTTTTTAGCTGTTCTAATAGCTTGGGAAGAATTTTTCAGTTATAAGGAATTTATTGACCGCTTGTTTAATAAGAGAGATTCTCAGAATGTCATTGGTAGTTTTAAGTCTCAGGATGAAATTGAAAAAATATTAATTTTTTCAGGACACCATGATAGTGCGTTGCAATTTAACCTCCTAAGATACCTTAGAATTGGATACCCAATAGTGAGTTTTTTGGGATTAGGGATTCTATTTTTATGGTTCTTTGTATCACTAATATTCTGTGGAATAACGTTTTTCGCAATCTTAATTGATTATCTTGCAATCTACAAAGTTTTCCAAAATATAGTAATATGGTTATTAATCATTGGAGGTATACCCCTAATATTATTGCTTTTCTTTGTAACACCTGGGAAAAGAGCAAATAAAGTGCCTGGCGCAGTTGATAACTTAAGTGCTATTGCTATTATATTAGGTCTTGGTAGATATCTTAAAGTTCATAAAGATCTTATACCGAAAAATACAGAAATAAGATTGATATCATTTGGATGTGAAGAAGCTTTTCTAAGGGGAGCGTTCCGTTATGTAGAAAGTCATCTTGATGAATTGAAAAAATATGATGCTGAATGTATTAATCTAGATGCTATACAGAGCCCAGATTTTATCACTTTTTCAGATAAAGAACCAACAACTAGAACTATTCACAGCAAAGATGTAGCTCAAAAACTTGTCAAAGCTGCTGAGTTGGTTGCTGTTAAGGCTAAAATTGCAAGTTTAGGAGGAGGAGGCTTTCTTGAAAAGATTTTAGGTCAATTAAGTGGAGGGACTGATGCTGCCGCTTTCTCAAAGTCAAAAATAAAAGCAAGTACAATTACTGGATTGAATTTATTGAAAATGGCTCAATTTTATCATCAAGAGACGGATACTCCAGATAAAATCGAGAATGGTGCATTAGAAGAAGTCCTGAAGATCTGTGTTGGATATCTAACTAATGAATCTAACTCTAAAAAAATGTGATAAAAATAATCTGCAGTAAACCTAGACAAATAGGCAAAGTCTTAATAAAGAATCGATTTGTAAGATCAGCTACTTACAGAAGGATGGCAACTGAGGATGGTGATATTACATCTGAACTTCTTGAGATGTATAGAGCTTTAGCAAAAGGGGGCGTTGGGTTAATAATTACGGGATATGCTTATGTCCAAAAAGCCACGCAGTCTTTCCCAGGTCAGGTGGGTGCAGATAGAGATAGTTTAATTCCAAGTCTTAAGAAAATCGCCCAAATGATACATAAATCTGGAGACCAGTGTAAAACATTTTTACAATTAGGGCATTGTGGTCGACAGTCTTATTATGTCGATGATATAATAGCTCCTTCTGCAGTTCTTGAGCCAATAACAAACCGGATGCCTAGAGAAATGACTATTGAAGAAATTGAAGAAACAGTTAATGCTTTTGCTGAAGCTTCAAGAAGGGCTATGGAAGCTGGGTTTGATGGAATCCAGCTTCATTCTGCTCATGGATATCTCTTAAGTAGTTTTTTATCTCCTCATACAAATAGAAGAAAGGATCAATATGGAGGAACCTTAAAAAATCGAGTAAGAATTTTTAAAGAGATCTATAAAAATACTAAAAAATTGGTAGATAATGATTTTCCCTTATCAATTAAAATGAATGCTGATGATCTTTTAGAGAATGGATTAAAAATTGATGACTCTAAAAAAATCGCAAAAATACTAGCTGATATTGGATATGCTTCTATAGAAGTAAGTGGAGGTATGTGGGAAGTCCTAATGAGAAGTAAGAAAGATCTTGGTTGGCAACCTGTAATGATCCCTGAAAGTCGAATCAATATTAATTCGAAAGAAAAAGAAGCTTATCATAAATATTATGCGAACGAATTTAAAAAAATTGTAGATATTCCAATAATCTTGGTAGGTGGAATAAAATCCTTAGAAGTAGTGAATGAAATTCTAACAAATAAAAATGCGGATTTTGTTTCTCTTAGTAGACCTCTTATTCGTGAACCAGATCTTCCAAATAAATGGCTTAAAGGAAATGAAGAAAAATCTTGCAAATGTATTTCGTGCAATGGATGTATAGGTGCAGCAATGTCAGGACCAATTCTGTGTACACAAGAAAAATAAAAAATATGATAAAATAAATTTTCTAAAAAATAATGGGATGGAAAGTTTATAATATCTGCCTAGTCTCGATTAATCTCTTAGGCCTTTTTTTTGCAACTAAATTTACCAGAATGATTATAAGGATCATTGGAACTATACTCATTCCAATTAAATAAAATAATGTTGTAAAAGTAAGACTAGAGAAAGAAATATTCAATAAAAATGCCCCTAATGCGTTAATTAAATAATGTGTGATGATACAGGGAATTAAACTACCTGTTTTAATATACATATTAGCTAAAGCGATCCCTATACAGCAAGCAAAAATCACTTGGATTGATGTAATATAGATGTTAGGTACTTCTATTAAATTTATAAAATGAAATAAGCCAAATATTACACCATTAAGAACCATAGAGGTTTCATTTGAGTACCTTTTTAATTGTAAGTTTAAAATAACTCCTCTAAAGGTAACTTCTTCCCATATTCCTGGGCGGAGCATAAAAATGAATGCAAACCAACCGAATGTGTAATAACTTGGAGGCCTAAATAAAGTGTTTAAGTCAAATACAAAAGTTCCTAAAAGACTACCGAAAAGAATGACTGATAAACCATAAACTGCAACACTCCCTAACCCAATTAAAAGATTTCGCCAAATAGGTCTAATTTCACTAAGACCTATTGTCTTAATAAAATTCCTAAAATTCTCTTTTTTGGGTAATTTTAATCCACGTGGTATGATTATGAGCAAAAGAACTCCCAAAACACCAAAAACAACAAGAAAGTTTACAAATAATATTCCTAGTAAAGAATTTAAAGTTGGTATTATTAGTAGTAGAATGGGTATTGCCACGAAATATAGCATTAAAGCATATAAAATTATTATAACTAATGTACTGATGTTCACATGTTCTCTTAAAAAGCCCCCAGTTTTGTAATCGGCAATTTTTTTTAGTTTTGGAAACATTCGAGTAAATGAGAAAATCAAAATTGATAAACCAGCAACACCTATCAAAAGCAACAATAGTATGGCTGTTGCAAAATCAAAAATAATAAAAACAATACTCCCCACGATTAAAACCAACAAGAATAGTCCAATTTCAGAAAGGATCATAAGAATCCACTTAGAAATTTTATGTTCTTTATTCAACTCCTCAAGAATATATTTATATTTCATTTTTCCAAAAAGATGAATTTTTATCTCAAACATGAGGAGCAATAAACTCCAAGCAATTGGTAGCGTGACTAAAAATAACAAGAAAACTATAGGTGAATTTGTTACTATTGCTAGGACAATGGATATTAAAGTGAGTGATATTCCTTGAATTGTCAACATTAAAATCAACTTTGCTTTTGCTTGTTGGCGGGGTATCACCGGTAATGAAGCAACTGTAGAAGACCCTGATTCTTCAAGATTTAATAGACCAGCAGTCAGCATTGGAGGTATGAACAAATATACGGCAAGTACAATTGACCATAATAACAATAAACCTTCTATACTTGTACTTAGGAGACTAAGGGGTACTTGCATTGTTATAGCCAAAATCAATGGATAAAAGATAGGAAAAAATATAAACATGAACGATTGCAGATCTCGAGTTGCTGATACTAGATCCTTTCGAATGTATGCCATTATCGTTGAGGTGGAATTAATTTCTATATTAATTTTCTTTGTTTCTATTTGTTCTACTTGAATTTCAGTTGAAATTGTGCTTTGCAGAGCGCGTTGAGCAACTCTAAATAAAACCCATGTCACCAGTATGAATAAAACGAGTCCAATAAGAGTACTAATTATCAGTTCTAAAGGAAATTGAGTTGGTATAATACTTAGTGACATGAAATAAGCTGGAGCAAATGCAATTGGTATTAAGCTAAAAATGATATTAACTAGTAAAGTAGGTTCTCTTGTGGTGAAAAGATCAAATAGACCTTCAACTATATTAATTCCCCACGTGAGAATCAGCCCTGATCCAAACATGATAACAACATATCCAATCATATATATAATTCTAACTAGATTTACTCTTTTAGATTTCCCTTTAGATTCCGAGAAGATACTGCTTAGTTTTTCCCCTATTATGACAAGAACACTAAAACTAAAAATTACATTTAATAAAGAGAGTAAAATTGAAGCAAGAAATATAAAGATATTTTGAGTAGCAACTATCATCACAACCGGAAATGCTGCAATTAATATAATAAGCGGGATATCAAGATTGCGAAAAATTGTCATAAAACCAATCTTTTTCAAATCTTTTTTAGAGAAGGGAAGAGTTTGAAGCCATTTAAATGAATTTCCTGACATGAAGGAACTAGTTGTGATCATCCCAAACATTAACAAATATAAGAAAGTCATCGCAAAAAATATCGCAAAAATGAAGCTAGAAATAAAGGAAATAGCATTTACTGTATATACACCACTCTCTAGTTGAGAGGATACCTGAAAGAATGTCATCAACGGTAAAATTGGCAGTACTACAAACAAAAAAGAAAAGACAATTTTAAGACCTAAAAATTGATGTTTAATATAATTCTTATTTTTTTTAAATTTTTCAATTAATCTGGCTTGATGTGCTCCTGAGCTTGCAATCTGACCCTCCATTAAAATCTCGTAAGAAACATTCTTTGCTAAGGAATAGAAAGACTTTTGATATTTTCCCATACTAATATACCTCAAGCATTTTTCCTTTTGAAAGATTCCCTTAATCTATTTATTATTTCATTAACAGAAGTGTCTTGTTCAGTTAATCGTAAGAAAACATCCTCTAAACTTGCCCCAATCTTGTCTGCTTGTTGACGGAGTTCGTCAATAGTACCAATTCCTACCATTTTACCCTTATTAATTATACCTATTCGATCACATAATTCTTGTGCTATTTCCATAATATGCGTAGAAAAGAGAACAGATCCTCCACGTTGTGTGTGAAGTTCTAAAATTGATTTAACAACTCTTACAGACTTTGCATCAAGACCAGCAAGAGGCTCATCTAAAATAAGTAAATCTGGTTCATGAAGTATTGCAGCAATGATTTGTAATTTTTGTTTATTACCATGAGAGAGGGTAGCAATTAATTGATCATAATAGTCTATTGCTTCTAGGCTTTCCATATATTCTTTTGCAAGGATAGTCGTCCTTTCTTCATCAAGACCCCTAATTGAAGCGATGAAATTAAATAGATTTTGGGGTGTTAATGATTTGAAGATTAAAGGTTCTTCACTTACATAACCGATACGTTTCTTGATTTCTACCTCATTACGTTCCGGATTTAAACCAAATACACTCATCTCACCTTCGTTTGGCTCCAGTAATCCTAAAAGAAGTTTTATTGTTGTTGTTTTACCTGCTCCGTTTGGTCCGAGAAGGCCAAACACCTCTCCTTGTCGAACCTTAAATGATATGCCATTAACAGCTTTTACATTTCCAAAAAATTTCTTTAAATCATTAATAACTATTACTTCATTATTTGACATAGTTACTCATAAAAATTGATAGATTTTCATAAGTTTTATTAAAAAATCATGAATATATTTTCCTATATATTTACATATTTGATTTAGAAAATATTATATTTAAATATTTTGAATTAAGGGAAAGAAAGCGCTACCTTAAGTTTATCATTCCTATATTAATATATACAGATATATACCAATAGATTTGTATCAACAATTTACGAAAAAAAATATTTTATTCCTTTTTCTGATTAACAATTACCACAATTGATATCACGACAAAAATAATACCCAATAAATTAAAAACGGTAAACTTCTCTCCTAAAATGATTGCTGCAAATATTGCAGAAGTAATTGGCGTTGGTGCAAACATAATAGTTGCTTTAGATATATCTAGATATGAAAGCGTTTTATACCAGCATACTAATCCCGCACCATAGGTGGCTCCCATTGCAATAAAGAAGATTACATTACCAGGTTCAAACCAAATTCCAAAATTTATGGGGAAAAAAATAAAATAGGTTAAGATTAAAAAAAGACCCGAGAGAAAATTTCTTAGAAAAACCATTTGGATTGGAGTGGCCTCTTTTCTATCGAAAATTGGCTTTGTCAATGTATGTCCAACCATCCATAAGAACGATATAGCTAATAAAATTCCCACACCAATTAATATAGTAAGACTTATTTCAATCAGTGAAAAGAATTGGGTAATTCCAATAGCTAAGCCAAAAAATAGAACAATTGAAAAAATAATTTGGAGTTTAGTTATTTTTTCTTTGAGAATTATATATCCTAAAAACATTGAAAAAAACACAGTTGTCTTCTGAGTTAAAGAGCCATTAATTGCACCCGCCATATGATATCCCACAAAAAAGAAAATTTGATTAACACCAAAAATAAGACCGATAAAAAATAACAACCAAATGTTGTTCCTCCAGCCTTTTAGTATACCTGGATTATTTCCAATAACTTCATTATCTTTTTTTTTAATTTTCTTCCACTCAATAAGCATTAAAGGAAGAAAAATTGTTGCTTCAACAAAACATGTCATAACTGCTGCTAAATAGGGATCTACTATACTTGGTCTTGAAATAGCTACTATCGGTTGTAACCCAACAAATACAATTCCAATTATACCAAATAATAAACCTTTTTTAGTGTTTTTTTCCACGATAAATACTAAAAGAGGTTAGGAATTAAATTTTTTTAGATTTTAACAGAATTTTAACATAATACAATTAAAGTTAATTAGCAATTTGCATTTCAATTCAAAAACTAACATAATTCGATAATTATGACTATTAATAAAAAGTGGTTTATAGATAAAATTCAAGATTTTCTAACAAACGATCCTAGTAATCGTATGAGTACGGATGGATCTTTGATCTTCGATTCAAATACTCTTGTCGGTATTGCTTCTGGAAATGATCCAATTTTTAATGAATATAAGGAAATAATTGGCAGTTTTCATCTTACACCAAAAGAAGCTTTTTCAAAATTCATCGAGAAGGAAGGCATAGTATCTACTTTAGAAAATTTGTCTGTGGTCGCTTTTATCCTTCCAATTAATGAAATTACAAAAAAAGAAAACTTTGAATACTCAAAAGAAATGCCCTCCGAAAGATGGGCGCATACGAGGTTATTTGGAGAGCAGGCAAACCAAAAATTGCAAAAGTTTTTAGTGAATGAATTAAAAAAGCAAGGAATAAATGCACTTGCTCCAATGACAGAAACTTACTTATTCAAAATTCTACGTAAGCATGAAAATGGAGTATGGGCGTCTACATGGAGTCATAGACATATGGCTTTCGCAGCAGGATTAGGTTCATTTGGATTATCTGATGGTTTTATAAATGAACGGGGAAAAGCAATGAGATGTGGAAGTATAATTGTTAATTATAAATTACCAAGTGATTCAGATAAGCGACCACCAGACCCTTACTATTATTGCACTGAATGTGGAGATTGTGTTAAGAGATGTCCGGTTGGAGCAATCAATTTTGAAAATCGTCATGACAAAATGAAATGTTCTATACATGTAACAAGCACCATTCCTTACATTAAAGAACATTATGGGATTAATATCTATGGATGTGGTCTCTGTCAAGTATCTGTTTCCTGTTCCTCAGGTATTCCTACAAGAAAAAAGTAAGTATTAGAGAATAGATTTTCTGAGAAAATTAAACATAAATGTAGAAATTCCAATATCGGTTATTTCATATAACTACCAAATTGAGGGAATTTCTTTAATTGTTCTGAGTTAAAGATAGGACCTTCCTTACAAACTGAAATATCATTATTTTCTCCAATACAACATGACCCACAGAGTCCAACTCCGCATTTCATTTTCCTTTCAAGTGATGCTTGAATGTTTATATTCTCCACTTCAGCGAGATCTAATACTTTTTTCATCATAACTTCTGGTCCACATGTAATAATTAGATCTATATCATTATTCTTAATAATACCTTCAATCGCATCTGTCACATAGCATTTTTTCCCAAAAGATCCATCATCAGTAGTGCACATAGTATTTGGTATAAGTTCAATCAGTCTATCCACAAAAATTAATGATGTTTTATCTTTAGCTCCGATTGTTACATACACATTTTTATTATTGATTTTTAACGGTTCAATCAGAGATGTTATTGCTGCAATTCCCATCCCTCCTCCTACAATAAGAATATTAGACGCATCTTCGTAATTCCATGAATTACCAAAGGGTCCTCTGATTCCAATTTTATCACCTACTCCAAGACCAAATAATTTAGCTGTACCTTCACCAATTTTTTGTACAGTAATTTCAAGTTCACTACCCTTAACCTTGGAAATTGACATTGGCAAGAAATCTGTATCTGGGATCCATAAAATCACAAACATGCCTGGTCTATATGCTTTAGCGATTCTATTGTTTCTTATTTTGAAGCTCTTTATTTCAGGTGAATGATCTGTAATGGATTCAATTTTAACGATATCTGTTTTATTGCGAGTTATATCAAGAACTAGATCTTGATCATCATTTGAGAGAGGTATAGCTTCAATAAGTCCCTTATCTATTGCTAAATCAATGACCTTTTTACCTCTTTGGGTTCTTACAATCATGGTTTTCCAATTTTCTTCACTTCCAATATTTCCAACAGAGATATCGGCAAATGAGGCCGTATAATCAGAGCATGAAAAGCAAGCATTGCGGACTGCTTTATCATAAATGTAGTTTAAAGGTATTTCCTTATTGCCAGAATTTGTCTGAATTTTTAGTTTAAAATTGCTTTTATCACTATTAATAATCATAATATCACTGTTCTTGATGTTAAAGTCTTTAAAGCATTGGGTTAATAGCTGATTGTAAAAGGTACCAAAACAAAAAGTCCCTATTGCTAATGAAACTAGATCGTGAGCCTCATAATCGAATACTGGATGGTTTTGTAACTTTCTTAGTGCCTGAATTTGACAAGGTGTCCCTACAACAGCTATATCTGCAAACTCCTTATTAATAGCATCACCCACTAATGATAATGTAGGACTCTGACTAGGTTTATATCCTATTCCTTTGAAAAGATCTTTTTGGCTAGATGTGATTATGGGAAATGGCACAAATCCCTCATCTTTATCCGTAGTTATTGCGCAATCAACTAATCCTGACTCCATTGCATTATATAATAAAGCGGTGGTTGGACCTGCTTCAGAAGGAAGAAATTCCTTAGCCTTATCTGTGAGTTTAACTGATAAAATGTTTAGATAATGCCCTAAAATGTGATCTTGCTCCTTTCCAAATACCCATTTATCTAATAAAGAAACAGATATTTGATCGGTTCCTGTCTTTGGACATAGATTATAACATAATCCAAAACCGTCTCTACAAGTATTAATATCTTTACATGAACCGTCTTCTATTGGAATCTCTTTTAATGTATCAAATTTAATGTTGGCACAAAATGCCCCACATGCTCCACAATATACACATTTACCTGTTCTGATTATTTCAGATTCTAATTCTTGCCATCCTTTCTTAATTTTATCAATATGCATAAACCTATGCCTCCTCTTTCAACTTTCGTTTAAACTCTTCAGCTTCCTTTTTTCCAAGTTCAAATGCTTCTAAATTTTTTTCCAATGTGGAACTAGGTACAAATTTCTTTAAAGTCTCAATAGCTGATTCTTCAGAAAATATCCTCGATAAGATGGTAAATGCTCCAAAAAGAATCGAATTACCAAACACAATACTCCCAAACCTTTCAACTGCAATTTTTTGCACAGGCATACTCAAAGCCTTTTTAACATTTTTCACAGCATTGAATTGTTGGATCGTTGAGGGATCCCAAATTAAATATCCAGTATTTTTTCCCTCCTTAATCTGATCAGGGTTTACACTGGCAGCAGACTCACTGGAAAGTACTATTAAAAAGTCATAAGGCGTTAAAGCTTGAGGATAATCGATGGTTTTAACATTTTTATCTAAATCTACCACAACTTCTGCCCAGCAGCGGCCACCCCGAGCACTAGCCGAATAGGCTTCTGTCTGTGTAGCAGCCAAATTCTCATATACAGAAGCAGCAGTAATAATCATCTTACTTAGGGTTATGACACCTTGATCATTATGAGGAGTTCTCAAAAATATTGACCGCCAAACCCCGCTATTCTTATTTCATACCGACCGATGTAGAACCATCTCTTATTTTAATATTATTAATAAATTTTAAAATCAATTATATTTATAAAATTTAAGGATTATTCTTTAATGGATTTTTAGGCTTTCCCCTTTTTTTTAAGTAATTCTCCCAATATAAAATATCATCATAAAAGGGAGAAGCTTTACCATTCCAGCGAATAGAATTGCGAATTGTTATATAATGACTATGGGATTTAAACATTATCCCATATAAATCTTCAGCAAAAGATTTTATCGTTCTCCCATCTATTCCTAATATTTTTCCAATTGCATGAGGAGATAAAAATCGCATGATTTTCAGTAAAACTTCTCTTGGTAATTTTTCTACCAGCCATTTACGTTCATAGCTGATTCTATACATTTCAAGTTTTTCAAGAGGAAATCTTTTTCTTTTAAGACTTTTTCTATAATTTCTTAGCATCTCCTCAAAAAGTTTAGATCCTAGATATAAATTATAGGATTTCGAAATAACTAGCTCATTTTTCTTAAAGTCATATTTTTCTTGAATGCGTTGGTACAGATCATATTTAATATTAAACGCTTGCTTTACTTGATTTAAAAATTCTTTATCAGAGGAGATAATCGATGGAAATATTTTCTTTTTTACCCCTTCATGTAAGGTCAAACCAAGTGAACCATCTCCGTCATAATATCCTAAAAGAAAAGCGAGCATCAATTCTTTGCTTCTTAGCCTTGGTAATTTAGGTTTTTTAACTCTTTTCCCTTCTTGAACATTGGTATAATATTCCATGCCAAGATTAATGAGAGTTTTAGCAAAGTCTTGATCTCCCCATCTTATTTTTGCTATAGGAGTTTCTTTATTCGTATAAGAACAGAGTTCCATATTAATTTTGATGAATTTCGCTTCTAAACCAACAGCATTACAAAATCTTTTAAGAAGGTTAATATCCTTTACTGAAAGTCCAATTCCCATTCTATAATAATTTCCAGACTTCTTATGTTCTAAGCCAATATAACCATCAGCAAATAGAAATCCTAACCAATATGCTTTCTCTTTTGTATTAATTATTGAAAAATAATTTCTTTTGAAATTGGGATGATATCTATATAATTGGTAGTATGGGCTTGGCAAAGGTTTAAATATCTTCTCATATTCGTCAATAAAGCTTATTATTTTTACTTTTACTTTAAGTAATAATAAGTCTAGTTCAGGATTTTCACTTATTAATAATTGGACTTTTTTTTCAAAATTTAGCCTCATTTTATCCAAAATACTTTTTGCAATTATATTTTTGGCATTTTTTGTGTACCTTTGTTCTTTAAGATAATTTTGGTTTAGCCCAAAAAGAGAACCCATTTTTGGGAATGTTAAAAATGATTCAAACAAATGTCTAACTTTATGATTCAAATTTTTTAGATAATTTTGAATTCGATCTGTAAACCATCTATTATTATGTTCAATATCACTTTTTTTGATGTATTCAGCTATAATAATTCTTATTAAACCTTGATCAAAATCCCAACCCCATCTCACATAATTCTGAGTATGGTCTTCAAATTTTCTTCCTAGTAAGGAAATTAATTCTTTTGTTGATAATTTACTTAATATCGATGCAATAATCTTCTTATTTGACTCATTAATCTCTTCATTTTGGATGATCCTAATTATTTGAGATTTTTCTTTCAAGCTGAGAGTAGTGTTTTTATATAGATTTTTTTTTAATGCATTTATCCAATCTTTCTGGTCCTTCTGCCCCATTGTATCAACATTTTTAAGATTTTGTAACTTTCGGCCAAGGAAATTCACGAAATTTTCTCTCTCTTTTAGAATTTCATTCATATTCAACATGAAATATCGATTATATAATAATCGAAAAGCTTTGAGATTTCTGAAGATATTTAACTCAATTGGGCTTATTTTTTCAAGTTTTTTTAGCATTTTTTCTATATCTTCCCATCTTTCTTTAGTTATATTGCTTAATTTGAGTAAATCATTTAACTTCAGATATATATCTCTAAATGATTGATATTTTTCAATTAAGTCAATTAACTCTTTTTTGATTTCTTTTGATATTTCACGTTCATTAGCATCTAGGAACCATCTTTTTAAAAGAATTTCCCATTGTTTCTCTAACCACGCAAGAAAACCTTTTGTTTCTTTTTTATTATAAATAGGTCTTTTACCGGTTTCTCGACGGTATTTTTCTCTTAGTTCTTGTTCTTTGTATTTTTTTTCTGATTCTGTTTCAGCTTCTAAATTTTTACTATTTACACGTTTCTGTTGTTGACTCTGTTTTTTCGATTTTTCCGATTCAGTCTCAGATTTGTTAGAGACTTCACCTTGAGCCGCTTTAGATTCATCATTGACTTTGGCTTTTCCTTCGACTTCAGATTTTTTCGTATAAACAGATTTGCTTTCTTTTTTAACCTCAGATTTCTCAGGCGATTTCTTTGTGTGATTTCGGACACTTTTAGATTCACCATAGTTTGGTGCTTTTCCTAGTTCCTCAGGATTGGTGACTAAAGTTAAATCTTTCATTTTCTTTGATTTCTTCTTTTGAGCCGGTTTACTTGGCTTTTCCTTTTTAGACTCTGGTTTATCAGACGATTTACTAATTTCACCTTGAATAATTTTAGATTCACCATAGTTTGGTGTTTTTCCCAGCTCTTCAGGATTGGTGACGAGCTTTAACTCTTTTATCTTCTTAGGTTTCTTTTTCTTGTTTTTAGGGTGCTTTTCTTTTGGTTTATTCGGTTGTTCTTCATGAAAATATACATCATATTTCGTTTTTACTATATGTTGATATTCATAAGGTTTATAATCCCCTAGTTCTTCAGGATCAGTAATTAACTCAATCTCTTTTGTTTTAATACGTTTTTTCTTTTGTGCTTTTTCAGGTGTTTTTTCAGGGATTAGATCTGGCTCTTGGTCTGGAATTGAATCTGATTCTTGTTCTGAGATTACTGCAGATTTTACTTCTGGTTCATTGTCAGAGTCTTGTTCTGGTTCATAGAGATTTTCAATCGCTTCCTCTATGGGAGTTATAGGTTCTCCCTCAGGAGTTACTAGTTCCCATTGTTCTTCCGGGTTTTCATTAGTTTCTTCCTCTGATTTCGATTCTGGCTCAAAGTCTGGAATGGCTTCTGGTTCTACATCCGATTCTGATTCTCCTTCCATATCTGATTCTGCTTCTGGTTCCATATCTGACTCTGA
>JBHLRJ010000024.1:0-37331 GCA_048882645.1 Candidatus Thorarchaeota archaeon | reverse complement strand
TTTATGCTCTACGGCTTCTTTAATTTCAGATATTACTCGATCCTTACCAAACTTTTCTTTTATTTCATTTGACGACATTTTTGAATACAACCATTAATTTTTACTCTTACTTTTGAATTAATTGATTATTATTTAAAAATCGTGATCATATTAAATAGAATCTATCTAAACAAATTTATTTATAGTAAATCATAATGTTTCATATGATTGATGATTTGTTAATTATTAACGAATCTGGAGCATTATTGTATCAGTGGCACCCAGAAGGGTATGTAAGTGACGGTAAGGAAGATTTGCTAAGTGGATTTTTAACTGCTTTAAATAGTTTTGCCACTTTTGAGCGAGGGGAAGATATTAAATCACTAAAACTAAAAGAGACTCAAATTATCTTTGAGAAATATGAAGAATTATTCCAAAAACTTACTTTTGTGGTTACTACAAAAAATGAAGAATTAATCGAACTTTTACATGCTGTACTTCATGAGATTATGAATGAATTCTCGAAGCTCTTCTCTGATAGATTGAATAGGGAATTTACTGGAGCTATAACGGAATATCAAAGGTTCGATAAATACATGGAAGAGGTAATAAAGTCATATGGATTAGACGTTTTAAATCATACTGTAAATCAGGTTGATGAGGGAGGAATATTGAAGTCTGTTATCTTTCTCGAACCAAAAAGCGGAAATATTTTCTATATCCACGCTAAACACTATTTAAATAAAGATAAGATTGGATTTTTGATACCCTTAATCATGAATTCAGCTACCTTACTATATCAAACTAATTTAAAGGAAAAAGTGAATTGGATTTTACTTAATACAGTCCGTAATGAAAATTTATTAGTAGAACCACGAGATAAGATACTAATTATAAAGCAGTATCAAATATCGGAAAATTTTGAAGAAGAACTGCTTTCTTCAGAATTTTTTGAAGAAAAAGATAAGTACATAAAAAAACCTAAAAAATTATTAGAGAAATTTGAAAAAATTACTTGGAACCCTAAAATAAAGCAACTTTCCTTAGTTGACACTATGGGTAAAGTCCTTTATTCTAAAATATTTGAGGAAGATTATGATTTTACTGAATTTGTTCCAGAGACTATTAGTTTCTTAACATCTTCTAAGAAGGCAAGTGAGGAAATTTATAATAGAATATTGTTTAATGGAAGTATTGGTGGAGATAGCATAGTTACAATATGCTTGAACTTTAACTACCTATGTTTGACTATTATAGGGAGTGTTCACGATTTAAATGATTTTACAGCCATTCAAGGTATCTGTAAAGAGATTTACAGCCAATTGAAAGAATCATCTTAAATCTTCACTAGTTTCATTTAAAATATAAATGAAAAATTAATATTCAAAATTATAATTACATTTAGTTATAAAAGTTAAGATATTTAATTTCAAAAACAAAATAAATTTCAAAAAAAGTGAGGAATTATGGGCTTAGAATTATGGATAGAATTCATGATTTTACAGACAATAATCGGATATTGTTTTGCTTTGGCAAATGAGTTTATTGGTTTATACAATATTAGAGATTTAAACTTAATGAAAGGAGATTTGACCATTGTAAAATACCATAAAAGATTTGGTTGGGTAGAAATTTCAATTTTTTATGCCTTAACTATTCAATGTGTTTATATGTTTTATCTTCATGTATCTGCTGCTGATCCTTATCTATACCGTCCCTCAGGAGTGTGGGCTCATTCTTGGATAGGAGGATTCTTGGCATTTATTATTGTAACTACTAAATTTATTATTGCCAGATTTAAGAAGGATCAAATATACAAGATTGGGCAATTTCTAGGGCCAGTAGGCTTTTTGGGTTGGAGTTTGGCGCATTGGACAAGCCTTTATAATTTTTATTCCGTGGGATATCCAGTTATTTTTATGCCAGCAACGTTTTTATGGGCTGCTATTATTCCATTTATTGGTGGCGCCCTTCTCTTTTTCATTGTGTTAATTAAAAGAGGATCTACAATGAAAGAGAAAACTCGATTTGCTTTTAATCAAATCGCATTTGTCCTTCATGGGATTACTTTCGGTTATGAAAAATCGGCAAAAGAGTTACTTGGAACCCCTGCTCTTTTTAAATATGTGGTTCCAAGAACCTATGAATTCATAGAAAGAATGATGACGATGTCAGGATTTAATATGAAACAATTCGAAAAGTTAAGTTTGCCCGATGCAATGAAAGAGTTTATGAAAATGGCTGAAAAAATAGGAATGGCAGAAAAAATTAAGGTTAACTGGGAGTCTGAAAAAACATTTACTATTGAATCTGTTAACTGCTCCACCGCAGCAGTACGAAGTGTTATGACTAAAGAAGAATTAACAAACGCAGTATGCCCTTGGGCGATCATTATAGCCTCTATTGCAAACAAAATTAGCGGAAAAGAATTGAAAATGGAACCTTCAGAGTTTAACGAGATTGGTGCTAAAACTAAATTGACTATATTGGGATAAGTCTAGTTGCTGATATTAAAGTATAATTTATAAAATACTTCCCACTTTGATATTTTTATTTTATTTTTCTTTTTTCCCTACAATCTCTTGAACGCTCATTTATAATTAAATTTTGGGAAATTATATTCATTTTCACCAGTCTTTATTGCATCCTTTACGATATTTGCCATTATATCAAACAAATTTGGATTTATAG
This sequence comes from Candidatus Thorarchaeota archaeon, assembly GCA_048882645.1. GTDB lineage: Archaea > Asgardarchaeota > Lokiarchaeia > Sigyniarchaeales > SOKP01 > Loki-b32. The sequence goes on along the minus strand of JBHLRJ010000024.1, from coordinate 34,661 downwards.
GATAATACACAATTTCGAGAATTTCAAGAGAGAAACTGAAATGGAGAGAAGATTTTGCGAGAAATATGATATAAACAATATAGAAAAGAAATCATAAATTTAATTGAGAATTTTGAATCTTCCTAAATTATAGAAATGAGAGTAAATCCTTCTCTAGGATTAAATTAATTATTATTGCTATAATTTCTAATTTTTAAAAACTAAGAGTAGAACCCGCTAACTCTAAATTTAATTAGAGTTTTTTTTTGAGTGCATTTTTACTTAGCTCCAAAATCATTTAAAATTGTAGTTGTACGGTCACGGCGCTTCAGATACATATCTAATATTTTTTGATTGAGTTCTATTTGGGTTTCAATCGAACCAAATTTATTATCTGTCTTAAATGTGATAATTTTATTAAAGAATAGTGAAAACTGGTAATTAAATCTTTTTTGAACATAATATTATATTTAAATTTATTTTTTTTAGAAAACAATTTTTTGACAAGAGGTTAATCAGCATATTCAATTTTATCATTAATTCGAATTAGAAATTTGTTACCTTGCATAAACATTATAGGCTCAACGGCTTCATTAATTTTAATTACTATTATATCTTTGTCTTCATTATCAATATGCTGGATCTGTGTTATTTTGGTACTATTTTCTCCTGGATCTATTCCAATAATTACTTCTGGTAAATTACTATCACTCTCACACCTGACTCCAAGTATCACATACCCGCCATTTGAATTGGCAAATCCGATCATTAACTTAGCTAGATCCTTATTGGAGGGATAAGCTTCTTTATAATTTAGATTCTGGTATCTGATTTAAAACTAAGTTCTTAATATCATCATGATTTATATCATCAAACTTTTTACTAAAAAATTCACTCAAATCTAACCACCTAAAGAAATTTAAGGTAGATCCTTAGTTTCTCCCTCTTATTAAATTAAACATAAATTCAAAATATTTTTTCTTTAAATATCTAGATACTCACCAACCTATATGGTAGAGAACGAAGAAAATGTATTAACAGAGGATAATCATCCTAAGAAAAAGTTTATTACTACTTGGAGAAATAAGTGGATCACCTCTCGTGCGGGGAGCATTGATGATTTTATCGCAACTTATGAAGCTTTGGCAGAGAAAATGAGGTGCTGGAAGGAAGCAGTCATTTAGTGCGGGTATTTATGGCAAAAGCAATGAAGACCATAACAAGAGTTACAGAGGGAGATTTGGTTTCTTGGTTAAGACCATACGGAAAAATATTAATTAAGCATTTTTTCAAGTCTTCAAAATTTCTTAAAGATTTAGGGTGGGATGTAGGTTCGAGGGAGGCTAAGAGAATTATATTTTTGTTATTTGGGGTTTCTTTTAAACAAGCTAGGGGGATCTATACAGATGGATTCCTAAGTTTAGAATTTGACTAATGAGAATTATAAGAGGGTTATTGTATTTAAATATTATAATATGTATTTTTTAATTAGTTTAGATATTTTTCAGTGATATCATGGCTCGTTCTGGTATTGAGATTTTATGGGATGATGAAGAAGCTGATATTAATGGTTTTATGCTAGAGGCATGTGGTGTAGATTCTAACGATTTCATATTAAATGAATGGCTCTTTACTAGAGAGAATTTCGAAAAAAACTACAAGGTTCTTGTCAATATGGCTAAGAATCGTGATCGGAGAGCTCCATATTTCGTTCTAGGTTATTACGCGCTTTTGACTGGTGCTGAAATCTCGGAAAGGCTTAGGCAAAAAATTTTAGAAGTTGCGGCATGGGAGCACGAGGAGGGGTATTGGCAAGATAAAGCTTTTGCACTTGGGAGGAAAGTGTATCTTAAAGATTTCTGTGCGAAGATTAGTTTGCTAAGACCAGGGTTAATTTTACATGCTGCTAACTTCAAATATTTGGGACAGGACTTTTTAGAAGATAAAGTAGTTGTTGGGTTAGAACAATTTAATGAATTTTTTGAAAGTGGAAGAATTTCTAAAATAAGTCATGTGAATTTGGATGGGTGGGGATTGAACTCTATACCTAAAGAAATTTATCGGCTTAAACACTTACAGTCTCTCAGTTTAGAGTTTAATCAAATTACAAGGATCCCTAGTGATATTTCAGAACTAGAATCCCTAGAGTATCTATATTTAAGCTATAATCATCTTTCATCGCTCCCCAGTTCAGTAGGAATGTTATCTTCATTAAAGGACTTAGATATTATTCACAATAGTATATCTAGTTTACCAGGATCTTTAAAAGACCTTAAAGGGTTAGAGCATATATATGTAAGAGGCACAAAGATAAAAACTGCTCCAAATTTTTTGGCTAATAGTCGATTTGATAAGCTTAATAGCACTATTTATCTCTAAATTTTATATATTATTTTGGAGTATATAATTTAGACTTAAAAGAAGTATTTTAAAATTGGTTTTTTCTTATTCCAAAATTTTTAAATAGAATATTTAATATTTTAATAATATTTAAAAATTTAAAATAGGACATGTTTCCTATATTTTTTATACATTTTTGTCAACGATCATGAAATATAAAAGTAATACCACATATCTGTTTGCTTCCATAATCATTATAAATATCTTATGTGCCATTCCCACAGTGAAAGCAGAGTCAAGCATACCTAGCAATTTCAATAAAGATTTAGATTTGAATGAAGTTTACATTTATAATGTCTCTTCATTTAATACCACCAAACGTTTAGAGTGGCTACCATTAGATTGGACTGCCCCTCCGAAAGGATATGCTAACACATCTAAAGGAGGCCAAATTAGCGTGAATTTTACTGGTTTTTATCAAAAAGATCCTTATGATTTTTTTAATCTTTTTGGGAACCCTATGCCATATATGGATATTGAATTTCTAGAAAATAGATCAGGAATTTTGGTTTCAAATGCTACATTTCTTAATGTTTCAAATGGAGAGGCTGCTTTAAATTTATTACTAGGGTATAATATGTTCAAATCTGGGTTTTTAATACCAATTAACGATTTTAACAATTTAACTCAACAAGCATATGCACAGGATCAACCACCTTTTATGAATGCTACAATAACTGTCCAACAAACCTCGGAAACAATCTCAATTGATTTTAAACAGAAGACTTTCTTACAACAAAAAACTTTTCTTATATATGATAAGATTTCCGGATTACTTATTTATACTAATACTAGCTTTGGTAATTTTACGCTAGAAATGACTTTAATTAATAAACCAAACTTTCCTTCTGGAAATTTAGGAATACCATCATTCAATTTTAGTATAATTATGAGTTTTTTAGTCATTATAACCCTATCAATCCTTCTTAAATTACATATGAAGAGAACTAAAAGGATATTATAATAACAATTCAACTTTTAAAGATGAATCGAAAAACAAAATTTGTTATTATTGGATTCATTGGAATTTCTTGTATTGGCTTTTTATTTTTTTTTAGTTTTTATATGGTTCCTATTATGCAATCGACAATTACTCAGAATTATGGGAATAATAGAGAAAACCAGGTTGAAGTCACAAATATCACGGTCGTAGTAGATTATTCAGGAGTTAAGGAAAATGAAATATTTCTAAACATTAATCTAACTAATTACGAGACAACAGCATATCACGCCCTAATCAATTGCTGTTCTGTGATCGTCCAGCATTATAGTTGGGGGCTGTATGTGAAAGAAATAAATGGTGTGGGCACCGGATGGATATATTGGATTAATAATGATCCGCTACCAAATATTCCAGCAGATAAATTCAATTTAAAGGATAATGATACGGTAAATTGGAAACATGTATAAGAAATATTAAAATGAGTTTTAATTTTAAAAATGTGTATCCCTGGTCTGAATTTTCTTTAATACTGGTTCCATATCCCTAAAGGACTTTCTTATTTTGTGGAAATAATAACCTAGTTTGTATCCCTTTTTACAATTTGTAAAAAGCATGAAATCATTATCAGCATCTCCAACCAATATTATCGTATAACCTTTTGTACCACGTATAACAACATCTCTTAATTCTCCTTGCTTTAAACCCTTACTAATTTTTTCTCCCAGGGAGATCAATGTTGCGGGACTTGCACTATATATATCCCAGATAATATCTGCAACATCAGATGTTTCTGAGCTGACGATTCTCAATCCCGTTTTAGATACTATGGCAGTTCCTTCTAAATCAGTTGAACTTTCTAATTGTTCTAAAGATCTCATCAACTCATCTAAAATTTCTTGACTGATATCAATTTCAGATTCTTTTGCTTTCTCCAATTTTAGCACCTTATTATAAATATTATGATTTTAGTGAATTTAAATGTTTTTTAGATTAAAACTTCTTAACTCCTTTAAATAAACGGGATCTCCTTTCTTAACTATTATCTCTTTACTCTCAATTCCCACAATTATATCTCCTTTAGTGCCAAATGTATTTAAAACTTTTGTGAAGGGGGACTCCAATAATTTTCCAATGATCTTCTTAGCACCAATAGCACTCTGAGCTAATCCAGAACAGATTATTCCCTGAGGATGATCTGGATTTTTAATAAATCCTTTTTTTACTTTATATTTATAAAATAGAGGAGGTTTTTGGTGTACTCTCAATATTTCTGCAGCCCCTAAAATTCTTAATGATGTAGGAGGTAAATCTAATCGGCTAATTAACAATAAATTCCTTTTTTTTCTAACTAATACCTTTTCTTTTAATGCAATCATTGCCCTAAAACCGTTATCCTTATTTGAAACCGTAGTTTGTATTTTCTTTCCACCCAATTCATAATACGGATAAATATTTCCGACTACAGTTAACATACCTATTGTAATATGAACCTGTGTTCCAAAACCAGTTTTGGGTTTAAATAGCTTATTATTATTTACATCAACTTCGATAATATCACAAAATTCAAAAGAATTAGGATTATTAGTTGCATAACAACCTCTATATATATTTTTATAATCTATACCTTTAATATTAATCCCAATTCTATCACCAGCTTTAGCAGACTCCACATTTTGATGAAAAATTTGAATACTCTTAACTCTTCCTGATGTTTTAATGGGTAAAATATATAAATTTTGATTTAATTTTAAATGGCCGCTTAACAAAGTACCTGTCAAAATAGCTCCTATACCCTTGATTGGGAAGTGATGATCAATAGGAATAACAATATCTCCCTCGATATCTCTTTTTAATTCCAAATCTTTAATAGTTTCTAATATTCCTTCTTTTAGTTCCTCGAATCCTATTTTTTCTTTTGCCGAGATTGCATAGATTGGAATATTGGAGCCAAAAGAAGTAGAACCAAAGAAATTTTTTGTCTTTCTTATTTCATCTTCAATATCACCGTTAAATAAGTCAATCTTATTAAGGAGGACAATTATTTTTTTAATATTTAGGGACTCTACCATAACAAGATGCTCACCAGTTTGAACTTGCGGGCCCTTATTAATATCAATAACAATTAGTGCACAATCTATTATTTCCACTGAAGAGGCACTAATTCGAATTAGATCAGCATGACCTGGACCATCAACAAGGGTAATAAGGTAATCGTTTACCACAAAACTCGTAAAACCTATATCTATAGTAATTCCTCTTTCTTTACTTTGTGGATGTGCATCTATGCCTGCTGTAGATATAACTTCACTTAAAATTGCAGCAACTGCAGTTTTTCCAGAATCGATATGCCCAAACAAACCAATATGAACTGGAATTTTATTCCTTACATCCATCTTTTCCCAATTAAAAATATGAAGAACGATATAAATTCCTTATTTTTTGAAAAATTTGCACACTAAATATTCCTTATAGCTCGTATTCAGATAACTCAAGCCCAAAAACATCTTTAAACAAAAAGAAATTAAATTTTGATAAAAAAACTTTCAAAAATCGGACTCAAATAATTTTATTTATCATTTTACTTATAAATATTATATAATTTGTTAACTAAATTTTTATGTTCTAGTTTACAATTTAATTAATAAAATGTGATAAGGTGTAGAGTGAACTTGAAATATTGTGTATATTGTGGAAGTCCCGTTAAAGAAACTGACAAATTTTGCATAATTTGTGGTAAACCCCTTCTTACTGATCTCCCAAGAGGTCAAAATAAACCTGAAGTGATACAAGAGGAGAAGGAAGTAGTTGAGAAAAAACCAAAAGAAGAACTTCAAAGAGAAGAAACTGTAGAAGTCATTAAAAAGTCTAAAAAGCAAAAAGAAAAAAAAGATGTAAAACCTCTTCCTGAAGACGTGAAAGAGCAAATGGTATATTATATAGAATATAATGATATCCAATTAAATAAAAAAGTGTTAATTGAAAGATTAAATGAAATTTCACAACAAACTAAAGATTCCAGATATGAATATGATCTCGATTTTAAAAAAGAGGTCAACATTAAACTCGAAGCAGTAAAAACCTTAATAGATGAAATGAAACAAAAAGAAGGCGTAATTAAGCAAAATATGGAAGAACCATTTATTGTTCAGAGAATAAATAGTGATATAGAAACTAAGATATTTCAACTTGAAAATTTAAGTCGTGAACACAAATTACACAAAGTGGATAGAGAATCTTTTGAAAAACTGAGAGAAAAATACAAGCGGGAGAAAGAGGAACTAGAAATAGAACGAGAAGATCTCATAGAAGGCATGAAGTTATGGATTAAGGATTTAAAAGTAGAAAAAACAGAGTTATCTGGTGAACAAAAGCTCAATAAAGGCCGATTTCACGCTAAAGAGATATCAGAAGAGGAATTTAAAGGTAAAGATAAGGATTTTGACTTAAGATTAAAAAAAATTGAAACTAAAATTAAAACATTGGAAGAATTAACCAAGTAGATCAAACATAAAACTATTTTTATAAAGTAATACTATTATATACGATAAAAATGAGAAATAAGATAATTGCTATTATACTTTTACTTTTTGCACTATCTTTCTTAGCCATTGGATTAGCGCTAGGTCAACAAAGTTGGATAGATGGAATGTACACTACTATGTCTGGACTTCCTTAGATCTCCCATCTTCCCTTTTTCATGGAATTTGAATTATCAAGAAAACCTTTCTTTTGAAAAATCTTTTCTTGAGACTTTCTATATTTACTTGATTGATTATAATGTGCTTTGCATAAGTAAATTTTATGGAGCGAATTTTCTTTTATTTTTAAGCCTGCATTTTCTACATATTTTTTCCAGGCATTTTCAGAAAGAGAACGAAGTGCATTTTCACTGCAACCTTGTATCGAACACTTTCTTGATTTACCAGTTCCTCCTAAATCTCTTTTATCTCTAAGCTCCTTCGGAAGTTTCATAATTAAGCACTTGCTAAAAACTTTTTTAGGATTAAATATTATGTATTTTAAATAATTAATATCTTAAAATTTTTTCTATATCAAATGGATATTAAAAACCTAATTTTTAACGAGAATCTTATAAGCCAAACATTCTATCCCTGTGATTCCTCCTTGAGAGTTTCTCTTAAGGATGATTTCTTTACACCTGCAGCTGTAGTCTTTTCAATAATCCCCTATAACGATAGGCCTTATGAACTTATTTTAATTCATCGGTCAGATAAGGGTACAAAACATAGAGGAGAGATGTCTTTTCCCGGTGGAAAGTTTGAACCTCATAAGGATAAGTCTTTGAGAGACACAGCTTTAAGAGAAACAGAGGAAGAGATTGGAGTTCCAAGAAACAAAATTAAACTTATAGGGTGTTTAGATGATTTTCCAACTATGACTCAATACATTATTACCCCTTTTTTAGGTATTATTGATAAAAATCAGCCATTAATTAAGGATGAGAGAGAAGTACAGGAAATCGTTAAAATTCCAATTGATTTTTTTATAAGAAAAATAAACTTCAGAGAACAAGCTATAGATATCAATGGAAAAGCTTTTCCAGTTTTTTATTTCAATTATCAAAAACAAGAAAATGGTAAAACTTTTACGGTTTGGGGGGCGACTGCTTATTTGATTTCAACATTTATCGAAAAAGTTTATGGTTTGAATATGTCAAATTTAGGTCTGAAACGTTTCAGACTTGAAAAAATTAAACAAATAAAAGAATATATTAAATATAGAGACGAAATTACTAGTAAATTCTAACATTTATTAAGATTCAAATGTTTATTTCTTACTAGTAAGTAATTTAGTGTAATTAAAACGAAAATCCTTAAAAACCTTTGAAAAGAAAGAATTATTTTATCCTTTCTAATTTATTGATATAGTCTGGACAATATTTGCATTCTGGAAATTTGCAGGATTGTAATTTTGGGAGTGTACAAGAATGATAGAACGGACATTCATTTAAATCCAGATTAATTGAAAGATCTATACCACTACTCATATTATTTTCCCATAATTTCGTGTTTTAAATCACATAGCTCGTATTTGTTTATAAAAAGAAAAACAGTTTAAATTTAGTAAATCTTGCTTAAATCATAACTATTATGAAGTAACCATTTTATAGATGTTCTAATATCTACAAAATAGAAAAGAGATAAAAATAAAACTTCATTTAGAACGATAAATTCTTTGTAATAATTAAAACAATAAAAAGAATGGGATGACATGTGAAATATCGAAAAATGGGCTCTCTTGAATGGGAGGTTTCTGCTTTGGGATTTGGGGCAATGAGGTTGCCAATAAATGCCAATATGCAAGTTAATGAAGAAGAAGCAATCAAAATGATTCGTTATGCAATCGATCACGGAGTAAATTATGTAGATACTGCTTATCCATACCATAATGGTGAAAGTGAAAAAATAGTGGGAAAGGCTTTAAAAGATGGTTATCGTGAAAAAGTACATCTTACTACAAAATCACCTATATGGATGATTAAAAAAGCAGAAGATTTTGACACATTTCTCAATGCACAAATTGAACGATTACAAACTAAACCAGACATTTACCTGTTTCATGGTATGAATAAAAACCGACTTGACAAAGTTAAAAATTTGAATTTAATTGAAAAAATGGAAGCAGCTAAAGCTGAAGGCCTAATAAAATATATTGGTTTCTCATTTCACGATAACTATGACAATTTTAAAGAAATTATTGATTTCTATAAATGGGATTGCTGTCAGATCCAATATAATTACCTTGACATTGAATATCAAGCAGGGACGAAAGGGGTGAAATATGCAGGTAGTAAAGGAGTTGCTTTAATCATAATGGAACCAGTTCGTGGAGGGAAGCTCGCCATACCGGATCATGCTTTAGATAGAAAACCTGAAATTAAAGAAGTTCTTGAAAAATCAAAAGTTAAAAGATCTATGCCAGATTGGGCTTTACAATTTGTTTGGAACCATCCAGAAGTCTCTGTGGTATTAAGTGGGATGAGTACTATGCAACAAGTAATAGAAAATGTTGAATCTGCTAATAATTCGGGAATAAATACCCTCAGTGAAGAGGAATTAAAAACAATTTTTGAATTACGAGAAGCATATAGCAAATATATAATTATCCCTTGTACTAGCTGTGGTTATTGTCAACCATGTCCAAATGATGTTGCAATTCCTGGAATTCTTAGATTGGTAAATGATCTATACTATTGGGGTGACAGTGGAAGACCTCGAATCGCTTTTTTCTATAATAGGATGGCAAAAACAGAAAAAAATTTTGAAAAAAGGAAAGCAAATGGAGAAGAGGTTGAGGGCGCAGCCACTTTATGTATCCAATGTGAAGAATGCCTTGATAAGTGCCCTCAACAAATTGATATTCCCTCTTATATGGAAAAAGCTAATGCTCTCTTTGAGGATTCCAAAAAAGTATCAGAGGTTTTTGAATAAATTACTTTTTTTTTCAATTTTATAATATGATTTAACCATAAACTTCTTTTAAAAAGCTAAATAATTTTATTTGAACTTAAACTGTAATGATAGATATCGGCTCTTGACGGTTAGTGTCTTGTACTTCTTAAAGTTAAGGCGACTACAGTGGTCTCTGACGCTGGGCTTCAAACCCAGTTATCCTGCGGAGGGATAGGGGTTCGATATGAAAAAAGATCTCCTCCTTTCATGAAAATCCCCTCGAGAGCCGCCAATTTTTCATTTTTTATTCAAAATAATCCGATAAATTTTTTTTAACTTGCTTTATAGCACCTGTTGTTCAAGTTGATTAAGATAATCCAGAGTTTCATATTTTGATATAAGTTAGAGGATTTTAATTTCATTCTGCAACGTTTTTTTCACTATTACAAGTATCAAAAACTTCCTTTATAGCCAGTTCCTTATCAATTAGATTTAAAATTCTCCCTCTTCTTTTTATTGACTTTTAGAAAAATTTCAAAAGAATTATTTGAAAAAATGCTTTATTAATTTTATTTACTTTCTATAAATAGAAAGGTGGTAAAAAATGGTTGATTTTAATAAGATAAGCGAGTATTTCAAGAGTACCCCAGTTCCTCAAAATATGTTAGATCGAGGACAATTGGTGCTAAATAATTTTTTGAAACCAATTAAAACCCTTTTTGAGCAGAGGAGTGTTCCAATAGAGCCTTGGAACGATGATCAAATTGAATTTTTACTCCTCACACTATCAAATATGGATACGGATAAAGATAATAAGGCTGCAAGAGTAGGAGAAAGAGAAGCGAGAATTGCTTCAAAACTTCATCTAAAGACCTCAGCAGGATTTTGTCATGGAGTGGGTAGAAGTGGATTTTTAACAGCTCCACAACCTAAAGCACCCGGAGGATCGTTAATGTATGAAATATCTAATTATTTAGCACGAGATACATTAAGAAATTTCGGATTACCTAATATTAAAGAAGCTATAGTCGTTCCATTATGTACAGGAATGTCTTTATCTCTAACATTAGGAGCTTTAAGACCAGATTTTAGTGAAGATAATTCAAATGCTAAAAGAACAGTAATAATTCCACAAATTGACCACAAATCATTGTTAAAATCAATCAGATTTATGGGTCTTAAGACAAAAATTGTTCAAGGCAAAATTTTTGGGGATGCAGTTAAGATCCCTATTGAGGATATTGAATCTAATATAGATAAGGATTGCTATGCAATAATCTCTATAACAAGTTTCTTTCCACCGCGAGAGCCTGATGATATAAAGAATATAAGCAAATTAGCTCAAGAAAAGGATCTTATACATATAATAATCAATGCTTATGGTGTTCAAAGTCCGGAATGGATGAAATTAATCCGTTCTGCGATAGATGCAGGAAGAGTTGATGCAATTATTCAATCAACTGATAAAAATTTCCTTACACCTGTTGGAGGTGCACTAATTGCATCCCCTATTAAGGAAAATATAACTAAAATTAGTCAAACTTATGCTGGACGCGCATCAGCTACTCCGGTTGTAAACTTTTTAATTTCCATGCTCTCTTTAGGAATATCAGGTTATCAAAAATTAATCGATGAGCAACAGCAAAATAGAATATTACTAGAAGAGAAATTATCAATAGTTGCAGAAAAATTAAATGAGAGAATATTGGAAATAAATAATCCTGTGGCAGTAGCCTTAACCTTGGAGAATTTGAAAAAAGAGCACTTATTTGCCATTGGTGGGGCGCTATATAATCTGAGAGTTACTGGTCCTCGAGTTTATAATCCTAAAGAAAATCCATTTGGTACTTGTTGTGAAAATTATCCAACTCCATACATAGTTATGAATGCTGCAATTGGTTCAAAAAAGGAAGATATTGTCTCTGCTGTTGAAAGATTTGAAAAAGCGTATAACCAGATAACTCAAAAATAACAATCTCCTTTAAAATTGAAACTTTTATTCCCTCAGAAATAAAAATAATTAAAAACAAGATACACTATATTTTAATAAAACCTATTCTAACTTAATTTTAATAAAAATATTGCGATAGTCATGGAAAATCGACTTCTAACCCAATTTAACAGTGTTATTACTTCTCAGTGGCTTTCCAAACATATGGAAGAACCTTATGATCCCTTAATCCCTCGAGAGTTGTTTGAATTGGCTTATCATACATGTAATTCAGTCACTATGAGAAATATTTATATAAAACTTTCTTCCAGTGAAGATCAAGCTGGTTCTAAAGCTGTTATGTACTCAAATACTAAAAAGTTCATATCCATAGAAGGTTTAGAAAATGTTTTAAAAATTACAAAGTATTTCAACGCTGGAGATACTGGGGATAAAGTAACAACTGAAATTCATCCCCTTCTTATAAAAAGAAAAAAGGTCTATAACGATCTAAATAAGGATAAAAAAGCTCAAATTTTGAAAAGTATTTTAGTTGAGCGTAAACTTGATGAATGCGCAAATTTAGTGATGTTAAAAGATAATAATCGTAGAATATATTTTGCTATTGGGGATGCTAGAGAATCTGCTGCAGTTATTCCAATTTTCATGGAAGCAGAAGGAGCGAGTTTAGTACAATTAGCTTTAAATAAATGGATGGAAACTGCCCAGAGATTAGATCACGAGCAAAATTTTCCTCAAAATCTTGTTCCTGGCATTATTAAGAACATAACACAGATTAAAAGATGGCTCCTTGATTTAATAAGCTCTAATTTAGATAAGTAGAAATTAGATCTTATCTCAGAATAATTTAATTTTTATAATTTTCAAAATTAAAGTTTTAAAAGTAATTTGGTATTTCTTCGATATATACGAATTAACGTGAAATTGCTGTTTCACGAAGTATTGCACTCGTAAATATTAAAATCTTTGAATCCTAATATTGAGCTAATAAAATGCTCCCGGGGGGATTTGTTCCTGTAAGAAGATTTTTCTTACTGATCGAACCCCCGGTCTCGGGTATCTACGCAATACAGACACTTAATTTTTATTTTGTATGTCTATAGGGCCTTATAAGACCCGCGCTTTAACCAAGCTGAGCTACGGGAGCTTTTATACTTAAGATTGACTTTTTCTGTTATAGAGTTAAAGAAGTAAAAACATAAAAATTTTTTTATTGATGTAATTTGTTATATTTATAATTGATAACAAAATGAGACATCAATAAAATACTAACAAAAAAGAAAAAGATGATTTTCTATGGCTGAGATGTTAACAGACCTTCTTCAAAATATCTATAAAAGGATCGCTCAATTGGGCCAAAGCATTCAGACATTAAACGAAAGTCTTAACACCCTTAATAGAAATATTGAGCAAAAAATCTCAAATTTATCAGCAAAATTAGAAGAATTTTCAAATGAAATTACTTTAACTCAAACTAAACATATCGATGCTGTAAAAGAAATAGGAGCTGGAACAACAAGGGAATTAAAATACTTACAACAGGGATTAGGATTAGATGCTTTGAATAATTTAATTAAAAAACTCGAAGATTTTTCAAAGCTTTCTGAAAGTATCCTTAATCAAGATACTGTGAATTTGTTATTGTCTGAAGCTATTGATTCTGTTAAAAGTCTAAAAGAAACTATTAAGGAAGAAGAGGTATTGGAATAAATATTAATATTAAAATGGTGAATATAAATGGCAGAAAAATTATTGGATGAGATGATACAAAAGATTAATCAAATTATGAGTTCCTTAGATGGAACAATAGCTCAAATCAACCAAATGAGCGCATCCATTACACAAATGAGCCAAAGATTCTCTGAACAAACTGTATCCATAACAGAGAATATAAGATTAATTGTTGAGGTATTAAAGCAATTTAGAATACAATCAAGTAAAAGCCTTCAAGAACTTTCTGATGAACTTAATAATCAAGTAAAAGATCTCTGGGATAAAAAAGCAATTGAGACAATTACCGACGAAGAAAAGAAAGCTATTGATGTGATAAAACAAGCCACTAAGGTTGTTGGGGATAATCTATATTTTGCTCAGCTATTAAATATAATTCAATCTATTCGAGAAGAAACAAACAGAATAATGAGCTCCAAAAAAACCTAAATTATAACTTTTTCATGAGTATTTTTAATTTTAACAATTAATAAAAAGATGTGCAATTATAAATGCCAAATGGATGTTTTGTTGTATTAATCCCGACAGATTCTGACTATAAAGTAATGGGTTATTATTTTAAAAAAGGAAAATCCCGATTTGAAATCTCTAATGATCTATTTCTAAGATTGAATCTTGATCATTCAAAGAATGAATATAATTTATTGAAATTAAAAGATCAGCGAATTTTATCCTATCTCTATAAAGTTAAAGGCAAACTGATTAGGAAAGCTTCTGGAATCATTATTGGGTTATTGTTAGATGAAAATGATGAAGTGGAAAAATATCGATCTTCTCTTAAAGAAGCTGCTGAGGTTCTGGAGATGCCCAGTCTTAATATTATTAACAAGACTACCGAAGAATTTGAGGCAATGTTAAAGGATATTTATCTCGAGCATTTAGAACCTTTAGTTGATATTCTTCAGCCAGATTCATTGAAACAGAGCATAATAAATATAACTAAATTTTTATTAAGTGGAGATAAAAAAGAAAGAAAACTTGCTCAAGATCTTGTCAATAGTATCGAATCAGGTGAGCATATAAAAATTACTGAATTCTATAAGAATGCCGAACTCGCAATAAAATCTATGGAATATGAAAAAGCAGCTAAACTTTATTTTAAAGCTGCAGATTTAGCGGAAAAATTACATATTATGGACATCGCAACATCATTGAGAGAGAGGGGAGATTTTTCACAGAATACACCTCAATTATCAAAAGAAAGGGAAAAAATTGTAGAAGAAGCTCGGAGTGCCTTAAGGAATGAAGATTTTCATACTGCGTACACTCTATATAAAAAAGCAAGTGAAGTGTCAAAAAAACTCGTTCAATTTGATAAAGAAGAGGAATATAGGTTAAAATCCAAAGCACTTGAGGATTTTTATAAGATAGATGAGAAATATAAAGAAAAGTAATGAGTGTATTTTTAATTTTTCACAAATTTTTTCTATGAATTTATCTTGATTGTTTCATAAAATAGTAATAAAATACTATTGGAACGATATAAACCTATCTATTTCAAACAAAATGGAAAACATTATCGCACTACTAACTGATTTTGGAACAAAGGGCCAACATTATGTTGCAGCTATGAAAGCAGTCATACTTAAAATTAATCCCCTTGTAAAAATAATTGATGTATCTCATAGTATTTCTCCCTATTCAATAATTGAAGCTTCTTATTTATTAAAATCAACCTACAAACATTTTCCTAAAGATACTGTTTTCATTATAGTAATAGATCCAGGAGTAGGAAGTACGAGAGAAATAGTAGTAGTAAAGACAAATTCAAATTATTATTTTGTCGGACCAAATAATGGGATTTTACCCAATGTATTGGATAGTTCAGAAATATATGAGTGTATAAATGTTCAAAATAAAGATTATTTTAATCACCCTGTATCCTCCACGTTTCATGGACGAGATATCATGGCTCCTATAGGTGCCTTTATAACAAAAAATATCGATGTAAAGAATTTTGGTCCAGATTTCGATTTTGATAATCTAGTTAAAAATCCAATAATTTATGAAATAGACTTAGAGAATAATCAGATTATTGGCTCAATACAATACATAGATTCATTTGGGAATTGTACAACAACTATTCCGATTGAAAAAAATAAAATAAAAAACTCAGATCTAACTTTAAAAGTAGGATCAGAAATTTCATTAAAGATTTTTGAACAAATTTATAAGGGTAAATTAGTTTCACATTTCTCTAACGTACAACCTGGTTCTTTACTATTCATTATTGGCTCTAGCAACCTTTTTGAAGTGTCTATTAATCAAGGAAATGCTTCTGAGAGATTGGGTTTGAAAGTTGGAGATAAAATTATAATTAAATTATAATGGGGAAAGATCGAAGTATGGAAAAAGAAATTCTGGCATGCATAGATGAAGATAATATAAAATTTTTGCAATCTGGCCAAATTTCTAAATATGTCTTTCCAATGGAAAGAGAAAATGCACACAAAAATAAAATTACTCATCTCATTACTCGTTTTTACATATTTACAGTTTCACCCAAAGGTAATATTAAATACTTAGTGCAAAAGAGGGGGAAAAATAAAAATTCTTTTCCAAACTATTTTACTGACTCTGCTTCTGGCCATGTTAATTGGGAAAGAAATCTAAATCTCTTCAAAATTAAAAAAAACGCTTTAAGGGAACTAAAAGAAGAATTTGGGATCCCATATAAAGCGGTTAAAAAAGTTCAATTTTATGAGCTAAATTATGAAGAAAATATTAATGATAAAGAAGTTGCATATATCTTCATTGGAATGATTGATTATAATACGTCCTTAAATCCGGATCCACTTGAACTAGATATTGAGAAAAGTAAGTTTTATGATAAAGCTGAACTTGGAAATTTGTTGAAAAATGAAGATTCAATTGATTATAGCAAGAAAATGTGGGAAAGATTCTTGAATTGTGATATTCAAACACTTTTTGGGAGTGAAGTTGGTAGAGCTAAAGCGAAAGGAGATCAAATTGCTTTATTTATTGGGAGATTTCAACCCTTACATCATGGTCATATTTATGTTCTCAGGAATATTTTAAAATATTACAAGAAGATCAAAATTGGAATAGGAAGTTCGCAAGCTTCAAACACTTGCAATGATCCTTTCACAGATATGGAACGAAGAAAGTTTTTAAATGCGGTTTTTAGAAAGCGTCATATCTCCTCCAAAGTGTATGCAATATATAACATCCCAGATATTTATGACGCTAAGAAATGGGTAGATCATGTTACTTCAATTGTTGGGGAATTTAATGCCATTTTTTCCAATAATGATTGGATAAGAGAACTGTTTTATAATAAAGGATATAAAGTAGAAAGAAAAATAACAATTTTTGAAAAAAAGTTTAACGGAACTAATATCAGACTGTTAATTACCAAAAATGATACATCATGGCGCAATTTAGTACCAAATGAAGTTATTAGCTTAATCAATAAATTTGATGGAATCAATCGCATAAAAACTCTATTTAACCAAACTGATAATCTATGAGTACGGATGATATTTTAAAAGTTGATGGTTCTTTTGGAGAGGGGGGTGGTGCTATACTTCGCTTAGGAGTGGGACTTTCTGTTCTATATAACCGCCCTATTGAGATAACAAATATTCGAGCTAACCGTCCTACGCCTGGATTGAGATTGCAACACCTGTTGGGACTAAAAACTATAACTGAATTGACAAACAGCACACTCAGTGAATGTAAAGTTGGAACTGAACAACTAACTTTTATCCCTAATCCTAAAAGAGAATTTAACTCTTATTTTCATTTAAACATAAGTACAGCAGCAAGTATTGGATTATTATTGCAACCAATTCAATTAGCTTGCTTTGCAAAAAATAAGTTAGGAGAAATTAAAATATCTCTTTCGGGTGGCGGTACATTTGGCAAATGGGCTCCGAGTCTTAATTATCTCCAAGAAGTTACATATAATATTTTTAAAATTTCTGGATTGAATATTGAAATAGATATCCAAAAACATGGATTTTATCCTAAAGGTGGAGCTCAAGTTATCTGCACCATAAATCCTCCAAAAACTAAGTTAAAACCAATTAATTTGAAAGAGTTAGGGAACCTAGAATTAATTCAAGGAGAAATTATTATTGCTAACCAATTAAGACGTCCTAGAGACAATATAGTAACTAGAATAAGAAAATCGATTCAACAGCACATAAGAAGAACTGTAAAAATTGAAACTGAAATTAAATATAAATGGGTAGATTCAACAAGTCCTGGTGTAGGGCTCTCATTATGGGCCCATTCAGATACAGGAGCAATAATTTCTACAGGAACAATACTCGGTGAGAAAAAGATAAGCTCAGAAAGGTTAGGTAAATTAGCAGCCGATGAATTAATAAAATATATTAGAAATGAAATTCCCGTTGACAATTATTTAAGTGACCAATTAATCCCGTTAATGGCTTATTCTAAAAATTCTTCATGTATAAGAGTACATCAAATAACAAATCACACAAAGACCAATCTTGAATTAGTTAATTTATTTTCACAACGAGAATATCACATTACTAGAGAGAAGAAATCCTTTATTATCGAATATAAGTAGAATTTTATAGGGCTATTATTAAAGGATTGGTAGCCACAAGTAAGTATAAATATTAGAATAGTTCATATTGGAATCTTAAAGAAATTTTTATAAGATTAGTCTATTATATGATTAATATAATTAATTTTAGAATTATTGAAAAAGAATGTCTCAAACCATAGCAGCGTTCCATCGTTGCCCTAGATGTGGAAATGAGAACCCTGCTGATAGTTTTGCATGCAATTTCTGTGGTTTTCGATTGAGAATTGAGAGAATCGAAAAGCTGTCTCTCTTTAGAAGAATTGAAGCAGAATGGGTTGAGCCGTATAAATGGTATTTAAAAATACTGCTTCTTTTTACTTCTGCGAACAAAGCATTCTGGGATATTAATCATAAGCGAAGTATGGCTCCAGGATGGCTAATTTGGTTATTTTCTTCTGTATTATATGGAGTGTTAGGCATCGCACTCTTTTCTCGCTTTAATTTTACTATGTTTGGTCGATGGTCGATAACGCGTTTTGTGTTTACGTTAAGTTTTTTTTTGACATTTTTCATGTTTGGCTTACTTTCTCAGTTAATTCTTTTTTGGATTTTGATCTGGTTATTTACCAAAGGTGCAAATTATGCTGTTGGGTTTAGTGAAAGGTTAGAAACTCGTTTTGGAGGATTAAAGGATACAAAAGAAAAATATAAGGAATCTGAAATGAGCCCATTTAGCATTTATAAAGGTGGCACTATGCTAGAATTAGAGGCTTCATATAAATTTAGAATGATGTTATGTGCATTTGCTCCATTTCTTTTGACTAATACATTAAAAATAGTTATCGCTCTAATTACTTTTCCAACAGTAGATGTACCAAGTTTAAATCCTATGGATATTGGCAATATTTTGCTACAAATGTTTAGCTCAAGAAGTTGGGCAATCTTTGACATAATAGATGCTTTGACAATTGCGATTTGGGTACCTATATTAATGACTTTAGCGATTAGAGAACTAAGTAACTCCTCAACCACCCGTGTATTAATTCCGAATCTTATCATTGGAATTATAATTGCGATATTATTCTATATTTTACGCCCAACACTATTAGGTTAAAATAATTAACTTAAATTTCAAAATTTTATATAAAAATCTTGGTTTTAGATCTTATAGTCGAAGATGGTAGAAGAAAATAATAATCTCTTCAAAAAGAAGGCTGATGTCGAATCGGAATTATATGCCTTAATTAATACGATTCTTAATGTCTATGAGAAATTTGAGGAAGGAGTGGTACAAGAAAATTTCTTGAGAAGAACATTGAACAATACAATTGAAGAATTATTGAAATTTAACTTTTATCTGGATAAAAAAAAGATTAACCTTACATCCCTTCTTGAAAAAATGAATTTTAGCGAACAATATTATAAAGCCATTGAACTTATCAATAAATTATCCTCTCTTGATTTTCCGAGTAGCGATGTTGGAGAAGAGTTAACTGATCAATCTCTTTTTACAAAAAAGATGAGTCAAACGGTTTTAAATCTCCCAAGTATTACTTTAGAAATTACAACGTCTTTTATCACATTAATGGATGCCTTAAAATTGAAAGGATTCGAAGATAGTGAAATAATAGATAAACTATTTACAGATTTAAAGAATGATCTTAAAAAATTTCCTGGCATAGATGATTTACTCTTTAGAGTTAAAGCAATCAATAAACGTGCATTTAATAGTGAAATTGATAGATCTAATAGGACTAGTGAGATTATAGCTGATGAATTATATAAAATTTTTAGGGAATTTCAAGATAAATTAAACCTAAATCCGTAAGGAAAACAAAAAAATTAATAATCCTTCTATGCTTTAAAAATATATTAGTATTTTTTAGTTATCAAACAAGAAAGGTAATAAACATGCCACGTCCAGGATTAAGATCAAAAGCACAAGCAAGAAAAAACGTTAGAACTCCTGGTAATAGAAATGTTACTCATTATTGGAGAAGAAAACCTAAGAAATCTCAATGTGCTCTCTGTAAGAAATCTCTTCAGTCGATCCCACGATTACGACCATCTGAAATGAAAAAAACTAATAAAACTAACAGAAGAGCTAATAGAATGGAAAGTGGACGATATTGCGCAAAGTGCCTTCAGATATTAATTAAAAATGCAGTTAGGAGCCAATAAGCTTTTTTTAATCCTTCCGACATCATTTATTTATTAATATACATTCATTATCTAATTTGAAATAAAACTTATAGTTTCATTTTTATCAACAATGATTTTGACTATTTCAGGGTTTCATGGTACTGGAAAAAGCACTATCGGAAAATTAATTGCTAATAAATTAGGAATCAGATATTATAGTACAGGGCAGGCCTTCAGAGATATCGCTACTGAACTAAATATGACTCTAAAGGAATTCTCTGAATATGTCGAACGAAATCCTGAAATCGATAGAAAATTAGATGATAAAATAATCGAAATCGCCAAGGAAGGGAATGTAATTATAGATAGTCAACTAAGCGCTTATATTCTCGAATCTCTCGCAGATTTTAAGATTTTATTAACTTGTCCCTTAGAAATACGCGTTAAAAGAATGGCTGAACGAGATAATATCTCTTATGATGAAAAACTAAAAGAAACCAAGTTAAGAGAACAATCAGAATTAAAACGATTTAAACAGCTCTATAATATTGATCTAAATGATCAAAAGAAAATTGAGAAACTCTACAGCTTAATTTTGGATACAAAAGATCTGACAATAGAGGAAATTTTAGAAAAAATACTCTCTGTTTTACCAAAATTCTAAATGTAAATTTTCTTCTAAAACCAAAAATAATTTATTCTTGTATAATTTTACCCTATCACTAATCAATTTAACAATTTACTGGGAATCTCAACTTCCAGTAATCATAAAAATAGTTTGGTGACAAATTATATGAGTGTTTATGACATAGGACGCCTATGCGTCAAAATTATGGGAAGAGAAGCCGGATATTACTGCGTTATCGTTGACATTATTGATAAAAATTATTTGTTAGTGGATGGTTTGAAAGTCCGTAGAAGAAGAGTTAATTACAATCATATTGAAGTTGTTGAAGAAACAATTGATATTAAAAAAGGAGCAAAACATGAAGATGTTGAAGCTGCCATTAAAAAAGCAAAACTTACAAAAAAAATGAACGAAAGAGTATCTATTCCTATAAAATAGCATCTCTGCTCAGAAGAAACATCTAAAATTTTTTTTTATCTTTTTTATTATGATTAATTAGGAAATAAGTTGGGTAAATCCACTGTTTATCTGAATAAACAAGTATAAATTTCCTTAGATTTATTTGACTTTTAATCGTTCTCTTACTAAATCTTTCTAAACCCAAATTCAAAACTTTTTTCACCCTACTAATCTCTTGTTGTCTCTAATAAAATATTAAAATTTTGATTCATTATTATGTAAATAACGGGGAAAGAAAAAGTAAGAACCCCGCAGACATTGCCTAGCCTGGTACGGCGCTGGCTTGGAGCGGAGCTACTCCCAAATAGCCAGTGTGTGAATGCACTCGAGGGTTCGAATCCCTCTGTCTGCGCTTTTTATACTATTGTTCTCAAAAAATCTTAATAAAAAATAAAATTTTTCCGCTTTTAACCTAAATTGAATCCTTCTCTAATTTAATCAGGGAATTCCAAGGCTTTAGATCTAGAAGCACCCATCATTTGACCAAATCCTCCTGAAGCTTGAGTCTGAAGTTTTAGAAGCCTTTGAACCAAAGTGTTAAATCCCAATGAGCATAGGAAATACCAGGCTGTAAAATTTATCCAAATGCGATTAGCACTTATGAAATTTCCTATTAATGGAATATCATTCGCATGCATAGGAGAAAGCGCAATAAGAGCACCACCAAGAACACTATTTACAAGACTAAAGATTACAATCATTGGGAGAAAGGTTACACATGTTGGTTTTAACCTTTGAAGAGACATTCTCTGTTGGGTTTGCTTTAACATCTCATCTTTACGTTCCCATCTTTTACGTAGCTTTCTATATCGTTCAGGATCAACTTCTGCTAAATCTATAATCTTTTGCTTCTCTTCATCATGTGCTTTAATTTGCTTTTGCTTTCGTGCAAGCTCTTCTGTATCAACCAACCATTTCGTTAAACCCGCACTGATTAAAGCTGTCGTCAAAGCTAGTAACATTACAAAAAGCATTGAATTTGGTGGTGTCCTCAACCATTCCCGAGCGGTTAAAAAAATTAAATACATCATCTCTATGGTTAATTATATTAAAAATTTTATAAACTTTATAGATGAAATTTTGATATTGATTTTCATTTTTACAATTGGTGAATTAATAATCACGGACTGAAAAGCAGTAAATCAATTTTTTTTGGTGATTTAGCTTATCTTTTTTCTGAAAAAGATATGTTAATTACTTCTAGTGATGGCTTTAATCCGAACCTTAGATACGATGCATTTGCTCTCATCAATCATCCAGAATCATCACATCCTATTCCTGTGTTGGTTGAAGCTCGGGGTTTTCAATATTGACCCTAACCGATTCATTATTTTACGGATACGAAGGAGGGTCTTGATGCTTATTTAGATTATCGAGGAAATGCTGATATGAAGGATAGATTTGCACATGAAAACAAAGTTATACTTCTCTCTTTTTATGATAATTGGGATCCTGAACATATTCGGTCGGAACTGATTCGTCAGTTTGAAATGCAAACAAGGGCTTACGGTTATTCACGGGACGGGATTATCTTGGATCCACCCCCATTAGTATCTATATCTTTATGAGAAAATTCTTGGGGTCTGTCTGAATAAATTTTAATTACATCAATATATATTTAACTAAGATGGAAAGATGAGCTCAAAAAGATTTTCAAAAGATTTCGCATGCAATCATCGGAAGTACCTTCCATGCCGGTTTGGTTACCTTGATGGAGATAGATATAGATGCAGCTATCATCGATTAATAGTGTGGATCGGGGGGATAAATAGAGACAAACAAACTACTGAATCCTTGGTAAGGGAAGCTTGCCCTCCAATTCAAGCTGAAGAGGAATTTACTTGGTTTGCCCGGAAATTACACCAAGAATTTGCGAAAGAAATTATTGAAAAATCAAAGGTTGGCGACCTAATCTTCTGTTTTAATGAGATTGATGGGGAAGTTGTTTTATTAGAAAGACCCTCTACAATATTCGACCATTGCGTTTATAAAGACAAGAAAGGTGAAGTAAAATCTTATTCCGTTTCTCATTTTCGCCTCCTAAGTAAGGGGAATTATAACGTAGAGCATCATATTGAGGGTGAAAAAAGCGAAATCCAATCACAGATGATAAAACGTATGGCTGGCGAGACCGGTTTCAGAGTGGAAATTCTGGAGACTGAGAGGGGACATCTATTAAGAATCTTTGGGGATAGTCAACAGGAATTAGACGATTTCATGACAGTATGTGTTTATAACAAGTTTATTATAAAATAATATATAATATTGTTTTTTTGTCTTAATTAACACTATATTCTATTTTTTCTCCCAGATGTAGATATCTTCTCCATCCACCATCGCTAAATAAGCTCCATCTCGAGAAAAGGCTAGAGAAAAGCTAGCGCTGTCGGTAATGTTGGTATATTTAAATGGTAGGCTTTGGATAAGTACCCCTGTGGTGATATCCATTTATGATTGAATGAAGGAGGTTTGCCAATTAGTCCATCCCGAGAAGCCCACGTAAGCCAGGATACTGTGCGGCTGCCATTTCTTTACTGATAGTTTCAGCATAATTTTGCACAATTCCTATAGTGATTAGCAGCCCCGTCCCTGAAGTCAATGCCCCAAAACTATCTGCAAAGAAACTTAAAGTTGCAATGAGGATACCATTGAGAATGACCAATGTGGGGATATATCTTTTTAAAATACGCTCTAGGACTTTTTCTGAGCTCCGGAATCCTGGAACTTGCATTTGTGAATCAAGAATCTGTCCTGCTATATCGCGGGGCGATAAGCCACTGACTTCGACCCAGACACGGCCGAGCATTACGCAAAGGAACATAAAAATAATTAGATAAAGTATAGCGCGCAATGGATTAGCAAATAACTGTTCAAGCCCTAACGGTGGAGTAAGTAACCATATCAATCCTCCGGTAGGAATCAATTGATTTCCCTGATTACCTCCTACATCTTGTGTTCTAAATTTCCCAATTAGGTCAATCCAGAAATCATTAATAGGTCCACCATTACTTGAGCGTAAAGCGGCTCCAGGACCTGCCAATAGTTGTCCAAAGAATAGAATATTAGCATACAATGCGTTTACTAATATCACAGGGATATTTGATACATACAGCAGTTTCATTGGGTACTTCCCTTTATAACCTCGATAACCACGA
The DNA here is from genome assembly GCA_048882645.1 of Candidatus Thorarchaeota archaeon. Lineage (GTDB taxonomy): Archaea > Asgardarchaeota > Lokiarchaeia > Sigyniarchaeales > SOKP01 > Loki-b32. The sequence continues at coordinate 10,338 of JBHLRJ010000024.1, read as the reverse complement.
TATGTAAGCGGAATCTCTACACGTGTTGACTCAAACCAAACCACGATGAACAGGATAGCTAGAGTAGTGAGGAGTCCAAACAACGATGGAAGTTGGTTTCTGGTACCAATAGAAAACCCTATACTTCCCAAAGTAGTAGTGGGATCAGGATCAAATAATACATAGAAGAAAGCAATGATTATTCCTCTAGGTATCTGTGTGCCGGGAGCAGGAAGAAAGCTGAAACAATTCCAGAATATTTGACCTGATACGCCAGCTGCAATAAATAAGGAAACACCACTACCAAGTCCCCATCCTTTTTGGAGCAATTCATCAAGGAGAACGATAATAATCCCTGCTAGGAGTAATTGTACGAAAATAAAAACTCCTCCTGAAATACCTATTTCTGATAGAGGACCAAAAGCTCCTCCAAACAAATAAGCAATTGCGTTGAATATTGTTAAGAATATTGCAAGCACTTTCTGAGATCCGCTAAACAATGCTCTATCATATGGATCAGCCATATTTACATTAATGAGTCGAGAACCCAAAAGTAATTGCATAATAAGACCTGCTGTGACAATTGGACCTATCCCAAGTTCTGTGAGAGTACCTCTCTGACTTGCAAGTATTACTCGAAGCCAATAAAAGTAATCTGTTGATTCCGCACCCTTATAACCATATAATGGGATGTTACTCATAATCAAATAAATGATTAAAACCACTGCAGTCCAGATAAACTTCTCTTTAAAGGAAACTTCACGTTGCGGGTTTTTAATTTCGGGCATAGCTTTTATAAATGGAGAGAAAAATCTAAGGAATTTTCCTGCCACGATTAATCAACAACGCTAGTCTTTTTGAATAAAAAACTTAATTTCTATAGTGTAATTATTATAAAAATCTTTAGTTTAAATAGTAATTTAAAAAAAAATGAATTTAAAAAAAAGTTTTTGCTTTAATAAGTTTATTCACCTAAATAAACTAGGATGAAACAGAGACTATTGATTCTTAGGAAAATTAAATAATATAAATAAAAAAAAAAGGACGCACCTTTAATATCCAAAAGTTTAATTAATTCTTCTAAATTTTGGAATATTCACTCCACTATTGCTGTGGAGCGGTAATTAAAAGAGGCTTCCAATACCCGTAGGCTCTTCTTCAACTTCTTCTTCTTTCTTTTCTTCTTTCTCTTTCTTTTCCTCTTTATCGCCAGCAGGACCAGTCATTACTGCCATAGTGCCAGCAGACTTTATTATTTCATCTAAGTTTGTTCCTTTTAATCCCGCTATAAGTTTCGTGATTTCAGTTTTATCAACTTTTGCACCCGCCGCAGTTAATACTTTTTCTACATTTGCTGCTGTTATTTTTCCACCAGTTTTATGTAGCAATAATGCGGCATATACACTTTCCATTTTTTCAAACCTCCAATTTTTTATTTTTTATTCTAAATTTATTAGTTAATTTATAATTATAAGCCTCAGCCAAACAATCCACTAATTCCAACTTCTTCCTCCTCTTCCTCGACTTCCTCTTTTTTTTCTTCTATTTTTGTTTTAGCTTCTTCAGGAGTTTGAATTCCCCCTCCAAAAATCACAGTGTTAACAATATTAGCTTCAGATATAGCTTTTCTAATATATTCTTCAGACAAGTCTTCCACATAAAATGGCATTTCAAAGAGAATTGCAAGAGCTTCTTTATAGGCTGTTACTACATCTTGTTTAAATCTCTCAATATCCATGTATAATATTTCTTCAGGTATTACTTCTCCATCATTCCAAGCGAAGTAAATCTTAATCAGTGATTCTATTGGGGCTATTCCAAGTTTTTTCAAGACGGCGGCTTGTTTAACAGTTACTAAATCACCAGCTTTGTGGGTTCTAGTATCTTCACGAACATGTATAGTATCATTCATGATTCTTGTTGGAAGTTTTAAGGTCATGTTCAGTTCACTGATCACTTGACCAGTAGGTAATCCTGTATCTCCTGCTGGAACCCAAATATCAACTGGTGTGATTTCATTTGGTCTTGCTGGAACCATCCACTCATAATCATGAAATATCTTTTTTAATTCCATTAAATCAAGATTTGTGAAGACAAGACTTGATTGACCAGGAATATGCTCAGCTAATTCATCTAGATTTGCTTTTTTTGATTCATTTCCATATTTTTCGATTGCTCGAAGTTGTAATGATTTTTTAGACATCCGAAATACTGCTTTTCCTTTTAAAATTTTACGCATTGATTGAATTTGTTCATCATGGATATGTGCCACTTCAATAACAGCCACATTCTTATATTTTTTAAATAGCTCTACCAAAGCACTAATTTCATCTAATTTCCATTTTGGTATGTGTTTTTCCTTAATCATCTTTTTACACCTCTATACTCTTAAGAAATTCTTCTGTTATCTTCACCGGTTTTCCCATTGTAGATTTTAAATACATTGATTTAAAATTATTGAATCTATGTGGCATTTGATCTGCAATAAAATTTACAACTGTCCTCATATTTTCAAAAAGTTTTTCTTCCTCCATTGATTTCTTTCCTATTTTTATAAAAATAATGGGTTGCTTTTTCATTTGAACACGAATAACTTTTTTATACCTATCAAATGCTGTTTTCAATTCTTCGCTACTAGAAATTATACCATAGCCCGTAGGAAAAGGTTTTGGCATTTTTCCTAGAGGACCAAGAAACCTTGCCAAGTAGCGTGCAACATCTCTCATCATTTTATCTTCTACAACAAAAAAGTCATATTTTTTAGCAAATTTCTTTTTATATTTTTTCTCTTCATTATTCAACTTAACAAGCCCGTCTGCATCGATAGTGTCAATTCCGAGTTTTTTTGCCTCTAATAAGATCTCATCAGAGGCAATGACGCAAATATTTGGTTTTTCTTTTGAAATCAAATCATGTGTTAGAATAATCTCTTTGTCGATTCTATTTTTTGGATCGTTAAGATTTATATCTTTGATATTGATTATTAGTTCAATTGTTTCATCGAATTTTCGTACTTTATCCTTAAAACCTTCTTTTTTAAGTACTGAAAAATCAATAGCTGCATTTAATGATCTTCTCAACAATTTATCATCTACTTTCAATTTTACGTATCACCTTTAATTTTATCATCAAATTCTCCATTATCAATTCTTTTTTGGATTTCTCTTGGATCTTCTCCCTCAACTGTCACCCCTACTGATAAAGCAGTTCCTAAAGCCGATTTAACAGCGTATTTAAAAGTTTTATCTAAAAATGTATCTTTCTTTGCTTTTACAACTGTGATAATTTGGTCCAGTGTTAAATTTCCTATTTTAGCTTCTGAGCTAGCTGAACTCCCTTTCTCAACACCTGCTTCTTTTAAGATTAATGAAGCTGTAGATGGAGTTTCAATAAAAATTTCAAACTGTTTTGTTTCAGGATCACATTCAATTCTTACGGGTACAGTCAATCCCTTGAAGATCATTGTCTTTTCATTAATGACATCGACGACATCTTTAATATTTATGCCTGTTGGGCCAACAGCTGGACCTATTGGGGGTCCTCCTGATGCACTCCCCCCAGTTACAAGAGCTTTAACAGTTATTTTTCCTTTTGTACTCATAAAGTTTCACCATATTGATTCATTCAAATAAAATTCTAAATCAGTAAAAGGTATGCAAATTTATTACCATTCCAATATCTTTTTATATCGAAACCGCTTTAATCTGCGTCCTAAGTCTATTAGAATTATATTTATTTGAACTTAGTAAGTTTAAGAATGAATAAAAATTAATAAGTTTTATTAAAAGGAGTATAAATTAAAATCTACAACAGAGCCTTCGACCGTAATCAAGATTGTGTTTAAGGTATTCTTCAGATAGAAAATTCATGATAGAATCATAATCTAAGTTCACCTTTTTCACAATATCTTCGATTTCAATCCCTGGAGTGGAGATTAACTTCAAAATTTCTTTTTTTGTTTGTTCACTAATTTCTGTGTCCATCATCAATTATAAAGTGATAATAATTAAAAAATTTTGATTTGTATAGGTTAATTCTCTACTTCCAAAATAACTTCATGCCTAATGGTACCAACTTTTTCTATGGATGCCTCAATAATATCCCCTGGCTGAATTGGTCCCACTCCGCTTGGAGTTCCCGTTGCGACAATATCTTCCTTGTCTAGAGTAAGAAAGCTTGATAAATATTCGATTATATCGGGGATTTTAAAAATCATTTGTTTGGTATTAGAAGATTGTTTAACTTTTCCATTTAACTTCAATTCTATGTTTAAATTGTGAGGGTCATCTATTTCTTCTAGAGGAACTATTCGCGGACCAATTACAGAAAATGTATCAAAATTTTTACTACGATACCAAGGTAGATTTTTATTCCGGTCGTAAATTTGCATTTTTCTAGCCGTAATGTCAAGAAATATAGAATAACCTTGAATATAATTAAAAGCATTTTTTGAGGATATATTTTTACATTCTTTTGAAATAATAAAAGCAAGTTCGACCTCGTAGTCTACCCTATTGAAATTTTCATTTTTATAGAGTATTTTTGGATAAACAATAGGTTTTTCATCGGTTATAATTGAGTTAACAGTCTTTACAAAAAATACTGGCTCAGTTGGTATAGGTGCGTCAAACTCTTTAGCGTGTTCTCTATAATTTCTTCCTAAACATACGATTTTGGTCGGATTTATCTTTATATTCCCTAGTATCATAATCTATTCATTTTCCCCCTCTAAAATTATTCTATTTGTAAGAGTGCCAATCTTTTCAATCGTTGCTTCTATTAAATCTCCAGGATTAATGGGTCCTATTCCTCCCGGCGTACCTGTAGCAACTATATCACCAGGTTCCATAGTAAATAATTTCGTAATAAATTCAAAAGTTGCAGGGATTTTAAATAACAAATGTTTAGTATTTGATGACTGTTTGACTACACCATTTACCTTCAATTCTATATCAAGATTATGAGGATTAGAGATCTCACCAACTGATTTTATTACAGGACCTATCGGTCCAAAAGAATCGAATGATTTGGAGCGAAACCACGGTTTTTGGGAAAAAATATCTTTAGTTTGCATTTTTCGAGCAGTTACATCATTAAAAACAGTATATCCAAGGATATGGTCATAAGCTTCCTCAGCAGAAATGTTTTTGCATGTATCTTTAACGATGAAAGCTAGCTCTACTTCATAATCAACTCTATTATATTTTCTGTTGTTATATAAATATTTAGGATAAATAATTGGTTGGTTATTTGTAATTAAGCAATTTAAAGTCTTAGGAAATAGTAAGGGTTCTTTTGGGACTTCTAATTTAGTTTCTTCTATATGATCCATGTAGTTGGTGCCTAAGCAAATTATCTTAGTTGGATTAATCGTAATACCTCCTATCTGTAGCATAAAAAAGCACTCCACACAGAAATCGATAAATAAGCGATAAATTAAATAAATTTATATTACTTATAGATTTGATGGTAAGCAATAATTCCTTAGATTCCAAGCTTTCTGGAGAGAAACTAAAAGTATTAACTCAAATTAGAGAAATTTATGATTTTATAAAAATAACGAAATTCCGATTATTAATTCCGGAAGTTCGAACAAATATCGCTGGAGCTCTAAAAGAAGCAAAAACAAGAGAAGAAGTAGCAGGGATTGATGGAAGGATAACTATTGTCAATGGACTTCCTAAAGCAGCTGGAGAAATTAAATTTGGAGTAACTGAACATACAGCAAGACTAATCCTAACCGCAAAAAAATTCGATAACTCAGTTAATTTTGTTATAAATCTTAAATATACTCCCGAATTAATAGAGAATATGCATAAAAAGACTGATTTAACATTAAAAGAAGTAGATAGGGAAAAAGAACCAGAAGAACTCAAAATGAAAGAATTTTCTACAATGCAGTGGATAATTAAAGAGAGCCTTGATAAGAATGGTAAGATTCCAGATATTATTTGGGATAAAGGATCTATTGGTAAAGAACCGATGATACGGCTATTTGGAAAAAATGCAACTGATCTTATCGAAAAACTAGAGAAGATTATCAATCTTATTAATTTTGACTGAAATTGCATCTTGTAGTAAGAAGAATAAACTTTATAGAAAATTATAATATTTAATAATTTAACTTTATGCAAAATAAGGTAATATGGAAATGAGCGGAATCAAATCAGATACTAAAGAAAAAGTATTTCCTTCAGATATTATGACTAAAAAAATTGCTGCGACAGCAATTTTTATAACTGTGGGGCTAGTGTTAAGTTTTATTAATCCTTTTGGTTATTTCTTTATTTTTGGCACGAAAATTAATCCTTTTGCCCATGTTATTAATGCTATTACAGGTGTTTTGCTTGGACTCACATCTTCATTTATTACTGCTTTGGGTATTGCATCACTTCGATTTTCACTTTCAATTGGCACAATCCATGCTTTTCATGGTGGTGTAACTGGTGCAATTGTAGTTGGGACTATTTCTTATTTTTTTCGAAAAAGATTTCCTAAATACGTGGAATTAGCAGCATTATTTGAACCAATTGGGACTGTATTTTTAGGAGGAACTATAGCTCACTTAATAGCACCAATAGGAAGCATTTTTACACTCGGAAGCCTAATATTCTATTGGAGTTTATTTGCTTTAAGTAGTATTCCGGGATCTATAATCGGTTTTCTTGTTTTAATATTTATGAAACAAGCAAAAATTACATGGGAAGATTTCTTCTAAAAATTTATTTTAATAATTTTCAATTTAATTTATGAAGCACCTCGAAAATTTAGATTTTAACGAATTTATTGACCAACATACCTTACTCTATGGAGAAACGGATACAAATAAGACTTATTTAACCTCTAGATTTGTTCAATTTCTTTTAGAATCAAAAGGAGTACCGCCAAAAACTATAAGTATTTTAGACTTTGCTCCAAAATTAACTATATTTAAAAATTTAAAAGTTGGAGGTAAAATTCAAGATTTCTATGAAAAAAGTATTTTGTGTAATAATATTTTATTTGAAGGAGAAATTATTCCCCCTCGTCTTAAATCAAGTAATAAAGTTGAACTATACCAAAATGCCTACTACAATTTTCTAAATATAACAAAACTTCTTCAAATTTTTGAAAAGAATCCGACTCCCATTCTTATTATTAATGATATTTCTCTCTACCTTCACCTTGGGAGCATAAATTTATTAATGAGGATAATTGAAAAGTCGGATACCTTCTTGGGAAATACTTATTATGGAACTTCAATAAAACGTGATTTTGCATCCAAATTTAGTTTACGTGAAAAGTTAAAAGTGGAATCTTTGATGAGAAGAGTAGATAAATATTATTTCACCGGTTAAGTTTTTTTAAATATATTAATTTATCAACATAATTACATTAGATAACTACATAATTATGAAGAGATTAATATTGTTTGGTCCTCCAGGAGCGGGAAAAGGTACTTTTTCTGCCCAAATAAAAAAAGTACTTCCCAGTATTATTCACATAAGTACTGGAGATATATTTAGGGAAAACCTGAAAAATGAAACACCTCTAGGAGTGAAAGCTAAAACATTTATGGATAAGGGAGAATTAGTTCCCGATAATGTCACTATTGCCATGGTAAGAGATAGACTAAATAGAGAGGATGTGAAAGATAACGGTTTTATTTTAGATGGTTTCCCTCGTACATTATCTCAAGCAAATGCCCTATCAAGTATAACTGAAATCGATTTATTACTCTTGCTTGAAGTTCCAAGAGAGATGATCGTAAAACGAATCCTGGGAAGATATTCATGTAAAAAATGTAATGCGCTTTATAATATATATACGCTTCCACCAAAAGTAGAAGGAGTATGCGATAAATGTGGTTCAGAAATAAAATTTGAACAACGTAGTGATGATAACGAAGAGACTTTAAAAAACAGATTGGATGCATATGAAAAAAATGCGAAGCCAATAATTGAATATTACAGTGAAATGGGCAAACTCAAAAAAGTAAATGCTGAAGATACATTAAAATTCACAGAAACTGACATAAAGGAAATAATTGAAATTTAAATCTATACCTTAAATCCTTAACTCATTAATATGAAATATAAAATTTGTGTACCTATCCCGATAAAATCTGTTAGTATTAGTGAGAACATTAATCTAATTAATAATATTAAGGCTTTAAATCCAAATTTAATCGAATTAAGGCTTGATTATATAGAGGATCTTCAGTATATCACAAAAGATTTTGTCACCAGCCTATTAGTTCATATTCAACCCAAAATTCCTGTTATTTGCACTCTTAGGGACTCTTCTGAGGGAGGACATGCAAAAGTTGATATCAATGATCGCGTCAAATTATTGAAAACAATAATAGAAGCCCACCCTACATATATTGATCTTGAAATGCACATCGAAAATCAAATCTTAAGTGAATTAATTCAACTAGCTTCTCAGATTAATACAAAGATAATCTATTCGTATCACAATTTCGAAAAAACTCCATCATTTAATGAAATAAGTAATCTTCTAGACACATTCCTATACAGACTAAAAAATCAACTTCGGATTAATACTAAAGCTTTAGAAGAATCTATTTTTAAGCTAATTTTTATGGCAAAAACTTTTGAAGATAACCTAATCCCCCTAAAATTATGCAAAATAAAATCAGGTAAAGAATTAAGATTAATATCCTTTTGTATGGGTGATTTAGGACTCTTTTCAAGAATTTTCTGCAATTTTAGCGGTTCATTTCTAACGTTTTCTTCAATACAAGATAAGACCGCACCAGGTCAAATTAACATAAACGACTTAAGAAAGATTTTACAATTGTTGAATTTTCGAATCTAATTATATACACTAAATAAAAAAAAGGATTAAAGAATTTAATCTGATGAATTATGCTTTTTTGAATAGCTTGCCACATCCTCCACATTTTACGTTTGTAGAATAAACCGGAGTACCCTGCTTCAGCGGCTAGTTGAACTAACATTACCTATACTGTAGTAAAGTACTTTACTCTTATCCGGTTCTTCATGAAGCATACGTGGATTCTCATTACCACATGTTGGACACTTAACTCTTTTATAATTTTGTGTCATCTTTATAACCTTACCCCATTATTAAATGACTAGTACAGTAATTGTAGGGGCAATACATTTAAATTTAGGTTTTTAATTGGGTTTTCCTAGCAATCTCGCTAACAATCTCATCTATTTTTCTGCCTGTTGTTTCAATGATGATTTCTGCTGCCGTTTCATATAGCTGATTTCGAAATTTTAATACTTTATATATTTCTGCTTTAGGATCTTCTTTATCAATCACTGGTCGTGTTTCTTTTCCATCATCGATTGCTCTCCTATAGATTTCCGCTGGAGTTGCCTTTAATAAAACGATAAAACTATTCTTTTTTAGGTTATCGATATTAATTTCATTTAAAACTATACCCCCTCCACATGATATTACAGTTTTCCTAAAATTCGATGCTTTTTTGCAAGCGACAATCTCATATTCTCTAAATTTTTTTTCCCCCTCGCCAGAAAAAATTTCTGGTATTGACTTACCTGCCATTTCGATTATTAACTGATCTGTCTCAACAAACTGGTAAGGTTTTCCTAAATATTCCGTTAAAGCTTTACCTACTGTTGTCTTACCTGTTGCCATAAATCCGATAAGTGCGATGCAATCTTTAGGCATTCTTTTTCTTTAATTTTATAAGTGTATAAATTATTAATAATTTACAATTATGAACTTAATGAAAATCCATGCTTTGCTTTAATTCCCTTTTTTAATTCGATATAATTACCTGAAATATAAGCAAAGCACTTAAATTTATCCGGATCTAAAGTATTGTTGGTAACAAAGGCATCATTAGAATGTACTGCTACTACTTCACCAAAATAACAAACATGGGAACCTAATTCTATTCGATTTACAACTTTACATTCCATATTCCAGGGGAATTCCTTCACTAAAGGAACTTTTACAATGGCGCCCTCCTCCTTACTAAGATTCAATTCTTCCCATTTATTGAGGTCTCTTCCTGATCTTGTGCCACAATAGTCCATTTCTCTCAGTTGATCAATGGTCGGGTAATTGATGACAAATTCACGATGATTTTCAATTAGTTTATAAGAATGACGTTTAGGATTTATAGATATCGCTATAATTGGAGGATTTAAACATACTTTTCCAACATAAGCAAGTGTTATTAGATTTGCTTCGGCTCCTATTCCTAGAGATATTACTGCCGCCGGCATAGGGAATGTAGCAATGCGATTACTTAATCTAACTTTACTCATTTTCACACCTCATAATATTCCTTGATAAGGGCTAAATAATTATATATTACATTTTTTCTTAAACATATTATTAAATAAAATTTAAAAT
>JBHLRJ010000023.1:6840-39418 GCA_048882645.1 Candidatus Thorarchaeota archaeon | reverse complement strand
ATTTTTTTAATAATTTTGTTTGTTTCAAAATGAATTAATCCGATATTAATTCTTTTAGGAAAAATTATTTGTAAAAGTACATTTGAGAAAATTCTGGTAATTAATATGGTAAAATCGTTTTCTAAATTATGATCTGCTCCTGCATCAATTGTAATTTGCTCTAATATCTTATTATTATTAATAATTTCTATGCCTCTATCAGCCATAGATAAGATACTAGCTGTTATAGCTGCGAAATTTGTATTAATTTCCTCATTTTGATGATTTTCATCGCTTTTTGAGACAATCACTAAACCATCTTCAGTTATTAGACTAGAATAACTCACATGAGTACTGACAATAAACTCATCTAATAATGTAACTAATTTATCTTTTATTTCAGACAAAAATTTCTCCTGTTTATTTAATTTTATATTAATAAATACACTAATTATTAAATTCTATCTATGAAGTTAATCTTTAAAAAAAAAAAATTATTTAATATTATTTTTACCCTAATACCATTTTTATTTTATCCAGAGCTGCATTTATTTCGAAATCAATTAAACCTACTTTCGCATCTGAAGGTGCTAATGCTATTAATACTGCTTGAGTTAATTGTTGTAAGAAAATTAATTTTTCTGACCCAGAAATAACAATTGATCCTGTTTTTCCAGACTTTAAAGTATCAGCCACTCTTGTTCCTACGGATGTTAAAGCAGCAGTCATTGCCGCTATTGCTCTTTCATCAATATCTTTATGTAAAGCACTTGCCATCATCTGTCCCTTTAATGATACTAGAGCACTGTTTGACACTTCTGAATTTTTTTCTAAATCTAATAATATTTGCTGTATTTTTTCTTCTTTTGCACTCATCTATTTCCCTCCTTACTCACTACTCTTTTCATAAAACTCACATGTATCCTTTTCTTTAGCAGTCACATAGATATTTTTCTTTTCGCACCAGATTAGACCTTCAGAATTTTCAGCTCCAGCATATTTACAATCTGATTTTGCCATTTTCGTCATCCCTCCTACCTTATTCTAATCTTACGGTAAAAATTGATGTGTTTTCTTCTGGTTTCCACTGACATGATTCTATATAACCAATTTTACCTGTTTTTTCTGTAATTGTGCTATATAACATCGACATAAATGGACAAGGAGGTATAAAATTCCTATCAGTACCTCGAAAAACTTTAGTAGCTGAAGCAAAGATGCATTCTCCAAGATCCACGATAACCTTATCATTAGTTAGTTCTAAAATATCAGCTCTTTGGCAGAATCCCAATTCTTTTACCTTATTAACAAAACTTTCAGAAATGGTTTTAACATCGTTGCCATCAATTACCATACCAGCATCTTTTAACATGTTTTTTGCACTATTTTCAAAAACATTTGCGCATTCATTCCAAACTAATGGAATATTTAAACCCATGTTAATCATAGATTTACCCATTGCAACTAACGTTGCATTTGAGATATCGAGCAGTTGTTTATAACTTGGCATAATTTGACATCTATTTATTTTGTTTTTTTAGTTTTTTATAATTTTATTTAGTTTTTTAAGAATTTTATGTAAATTTTACTTTTTTTATACAAAAAAAACATAAATTGAAGTATATATAAATTTTTCTATATGAAATCAATTTTTTATTAGAAATAATTACATAGATTTCGGCTATAAATATATGTTTTTTTATAGTTCGCCATATTTTTAATAATTTTTCCTGAAAAAATAAATTTAAATAAATAAAACAATATTAATAATACGGAGTTATAAGATTAGGTTATAAGTACATTAAAATAATTTATTTGTAATAAGCTTTTTTATATGAAAATTGATATCAATTAAAACTTTTTATATGAAAAAGATGTTAATAGATTTTTTATAAAAATAATTAATTATAAAACAGGTTTGTAAAATGTTAAATAACAAGATAAAAATTTTTGTAACTGGATTTTTTAATTCAGGTAAAACAACCTTAATACATACCCTCGATAATAAAGCAATTTCTGTGGAAAAAGAATTAAATATCCCTTATGATAAAGATAAAACTCATACTACTACAGGTTTTGATTTAGCAAAATTAGTTTGGGTTAGACCAAATTTAAATTATGAGACGAATGGTTTGATAATGAGCAAAACTGAATATTTGAGAGATAAAGATGAGTATTCTGGGTGGCATATTATGGAATTAGAATTAAAAGGGTGTCCTGGGCAAATGCAATTCGCTTCAGTTAGAAAAATATTAGCAAAAGGAAGTGATGGTGTTATAATGCTAATAGATGGTTGTGATTTAGCCAACATAGGTAACGCATTAGTTATATTAGAGGAAACTAAGACATCTTTAGGATATAACATTCCCATGAAAATTATTGCGAATAAATCTGATAGAGAGGATTACCATGACATTGAAATGATTAAAAATTTAATAGGGGAGGAAGCATATAAAGGATCTGCTAAATGCAACATTGGAATAAAAGATGCTATTATCGCAATACTAAAAATTATTCTAAGGGGAAATTCTGAAAAAATTATAAATAAAAATGAGGTGTCAGTTTTAGATGTATAATTTAACTGAAAAAGATATAACTAATATATTAGAGAAGTTAAGAGAACACACAGGTATTAGTAGTTCTTTTTTATTCACCGAAGAAGGATTTATAATAGCTATAGATGCAGCAAATTTTAATGAAGATGAAGAATCTTTTCAGTCTATAGCAGCTATATGTGCAGGAGTAATTTCATTAGCCGAAAGTGGGCTTAATATTGTAAAAGATGAAATTATTTTAAAACAAATTAAAGTTCAAGCTGGAAATCAGCTAGATGATACAGGATTTATGATTATTATTCAGTCAATCACAAATGAGATCATTATTTCAGTAATCTTCCCGATCTATTTGAATTTAGGGTTAGTCATGTTTGAATTAAATCAGACAATTTATAAATTAGGAAATTATTTTGCAAGAGCAACAAGAATTAACTATCTTGAGGATTTAAATAGTTTAGTAAAACAATCATAGATAATTTATTCTCTCATTAAATTAAGATTTAGAAAAGCGAATGTCAAAAATTAAATACAAAAATGTAAGTTAATGCAATTTAGTTATAAAATGACTATTATAAATATGAAATTACTAATATTGATTACCAAATGTTATTAAAGATCAGTAAGAAGGTAAGAGAAGGGCAAAATTATTACTCCAATAATTCTATTAACCAATTTAAACTTAGCCATGCTTCTATCAGCAAAAAAAAAAATTTATCTTTTATAGAAAAAGTAAATTTAGAAATCTTATCATTTCTTTGGAAAGTGTATTTATTACAGATAAATAATATATCATGCTCCAAACAACTCTATAAAAAAATTTTAAAAAATTGTAATCTCTCTTTCAGACTCTTATTAAAAGATTACGAATACAAAATATATCGAAAAGATGAAATACCATCTGAACTCTTAGAAAATTGTGATTTTCAAGAAGATTGGTATTATGGATATAGAAACAAAACTCATTATCTTTTGAATAAATTTAATGAGGTAGTTGGTTGTTTAAATTTAATCTTTTTATCGATATATCATGATAGACCTATTTTCTACTTAGATACTCTTGAAATCAGAAAAGATTACAGAAGAATGGGATTAGGATCAAAAATAATTAAATTTATAATTGAAGAGGAAATTAAAAAATATATCAATTTTTATATCTTTTTATTAGTAGTAAACTGTAAACAAGACAAGTTAAGATTTTTTAGTAAATTAGGATTCATTCCTGTAAAGTTAATGAAAACCAAAATGGGAACACATTGTATTATGAGTTACCCATTTGATGAGAATTCTGAAATTTTTTGTAGGAGGATGTTTGAATACTTTAATTGGAGAGAAGAAAAGAAAGAATTTATCTCTTCAGATTGTAAATATGCTTATAATCCTAATCCAACTGGTCTTTATTGGTGCGCTAAGAAAAACATTTATGTAACTGGCTTAGAAAAGCAAAGTTGTAAATTCTATCAGAAAGAAAAAAAAATATTTAATGAAAAAAAGTTTTTAGATTTTATAAGAACATTATGATAATCTCTTAGAATGAATTTGAATTAAATTTAATAATTAAATTAATAATTTTTCACAAATCTGAAGATTTGGGATAAGCTTGAAAAGTCAATATATTAGGATTTAGAATCAAAATTTAATTCCTTTGGAGTGTTTTCAGTGGAATATAATAAAAAACAAGAAAATAAACTCATTAAAACTATTCTGGATTCTCTATTTGATGAAGTAATGATTTTAGATAAGAATTTTTCAATAGAAGATGTGAATAAAACTTTTTGCATAAGGTATGGCGTCAATAAACAGCAAGTTGTAGGAAAGAAATGTTATGAAATAGTTCATGGGATAAATAAAGTTTGTAAACTACCAGAATGTAAATGCCCTGTTGAAGATGTTTTAAAAACTAATAACTTCAAAGAATCTTTCCATAACCATCTTGTTAATGAGAATGTAATATATTTGGAGATTCTAACCTATCCCATTAAGAATAAAAATGGCGATATAGAACATATTGTTAAGGTTGGAAGAGATATATCTGAATGGAAAAAAAATGAGAATAAGTTAAAAGAATCAGAAGAAAAATTTCGAAATTTTACTGAAAGTTTTCCATATTCAATAATTTTATTAGATTATAGAAAACGAATATATGATTGTAATAGTTCAGTTGAATTATATCTAAACAAACAAAAGGACAATTTAAAAAATGTCAATTTTTTTGACATTTTAAAATTAAATGAAAAGCAAACGAATTCTTTCAATGAAATTTTTGACAATGTTCTGGAGTATGGTTTAAGTGAAATAATGGAATTTGAAATTATAAATAAGCGTGAAAAAAATTGGTTGCAGGCATTTTTCTCATTGGTTACATTTAGAGGTAACAAATTTGTACAGATAATGTTGCAGGATATCACTGAAAAAGTACTCGCAGAAAGGATTATTAGAGAAGAAAATAAAAGATTACGTGATTTCAACAACATAAAAAAAAATATGACTACAAAAGCTTCAGAGCAACTAAGAAATCCGTTAAATGTGCTCGCAAATGCTACTGATATCCTTTTAAATTCATATAGGGATAAATTAGATTTTGATGTGATAAAACTCTTAGAATTAATTAAAAATGAAGGAAAAAAATCATTAGATTTAGTTGGAAATTTAGTTAATATTTCTAGAATAGAATCTGATAAATTAATATTAAATAAACAACCTGAAAGCGTAGTCGAGATAATCTTGGAATGTATTGATGCTTTAAATGATAAAGATGACTTAAAGAAAATCAAAATCAATATGAAAATTTCTGAAGACTTATATTCTGAAGTGGATAAATTGAGAATTAAGCAGATGATTAAAGAAATCGTCTTTTATATAAGAAGGAATACGAATAAAAAAGATATTTTAATCAATCTTAAATCGGTGAAAGAATTTGTAGAAATAGAGATAAAATGCCATTTATATCAAAAAATCGAAAAGAATCTTTCTCAAGAGCTTTCTTTTTCTAAACAAATAGTCGATTTGCATAATGGACAATTTTTTATAAAATCAAATGAGAATGAAAGTGAGCACACGTTTATAATCAATTTACCATTAAAAAAATGGAGAGAGACCTTAATTCACCTTTATATAATTTATAAATCCGGCATACCTTTGTTTGATTATGCTTTTAACAAAATAGGAGAATTTAATGATTCTTCATTAATTTCTGGTGGATTTATCGGATTAATGACAATTTTAAAAGCAATTCTTAAGGGTGACGAAAATATTAAATCAATAGATCATGGTGATCGGACAATAATATTTGAGTTAAATTATACAAAAGATATCATATTTATACTTATTGTAAAAGAAAATTTAAACATTCTTAGCAAAAAATTAAAAGCTTTAATTAAAGAATTTGATACAAACTATAAAGGTCTTATCGAAAATATAGATCAAAGTAGTTCTTATCAAAATAATTGGACAGATCTAATCTATTTAGTGCAAAATTATTTTGGTAAAATAAATTAGGTAGCAGGAAACGCAAAAGGAAGAAG
The DNA here is from genome assembly GCA_048882645.1 of Candidatus Thorarchaeota archaeon. Taxonomy (GTDB): domain Archaea; phylum Asgardarchaeota; class Lokiarchaeia; order Sigyniarchaeales; family SOKP01; genus Loki-b32. Next base: position 33,363 of record JBHLRJ010000023.1, on the reverse strand, counting down.
AAAAATTATGAATTATACCGCCATAAAATTTGATAAATTCTTTATCAATTTTAATAAAGTAAACCCAAGTATTCTGAAACATGAGATAGTAATCCCTTTTCCTAATTTCTTTTAAGAGTTTAATTTTCCGCTTTCAAGTTTCAACACTTTCTGGATCTACCTGAACTAGAACGTCAAGCACTTCTAATGCCAATAAGGATTTTTCTTAGTCAATAAGATCTTATATTCTCATCACTTACTTTAACTTGTTTCATGTACCCGATAATCCAACTTGTTATAGATTTAAAAATATTAGAATAAAAATCCATGTAATAAAACGTAAAATGTATAGATTTAATGAATTATTGCTCTTTTGAGATACCTAATACTTTTGCAGCATTGTTACCTAAAATAGCCTCGACTTCCTTTTGCGTGAATTTAATTCCTTTAGGTGCATCCTTCGGAAGATTTTTAATTAGTTGAATGTAATCCTTGGTGGGAATAACTATATCATATACAGGACCATCAGAAGCGAACATTACTTTTTCTAATCCTGCGTAATCTATTAAATCTCTTAACTCTCTACAAAATAATTCAAATTTACCAAATGCATAAGCTTGCCACATTGCCATATCTCCATATAAGTTTGGATAAAAGGCTGCGAGTGCTGCCCACTCTCTCCATTTGGGCGGACTACCCATATGTGCGGCAATAATCTTTAATTTGGGAACTTTATTCGACGTGTCTGAGAGTAGAATCGGCTCGGTATTTTTACATATAGCGGGAGGACCTAATGGACCTGTATGTGTGAGTAAAATACCTCCCTGTTTTTCTAAATATTTTAGTAATTTAATAGATTCAGGACTATTTGGAGTATACCCACTATCGCAATGATATTTTAAACCTTTCATTCCAAATTCTTCAAAACATTGCTTTAGTAAGTCTAATGCGTTTTCTCTTCTTGGATCAATTCCTGCGAAAGCCATTAAACGATGGGGATATTTATTAGCTATATCAGCAATTCTTTTATTAATCATCATAACGATTTGTTCTGTCATCACCTCATTGTCTACATTATCCACAGTATTTACACATGTAAAATCAATATCCGCTTCATTCATCCACTTTATTATTTTTTCTCCACTCTGATCTGGGTATCTTTCAGCAGCTCTATGAGCCAAGGTTTCCTTGTCAATTTTTATCCCCGCTACTCTAGCCAATCTAGATTGTTCTCCCATACGCTCCAATAAATTTTCATATTTTATCGAAAACGGACTTAGGTGATAATGTACGTCAACAATCATTTTTTTATCTTCTTTTTATAAATTTAATCTTATTATACTACTACTCTTTTAATTTAATAAATTCTTTATCTTTATTTATAAAATAAGCCCACGCGTTTCGAGACATCGGATCATCAAATCTTACTTCGATATTAAGAACATCTATAGGCATCACATTACTATACTGCTCTTCGTTCTCTTTTGACATTTTTTACAATATTCAATTTAAAAAAAAGATTAAAAAAAAAATAAAAAAATTATTTCATATCTACAAATTTACCACTCTTAAACAATTCACATGGCTTAAGATATTCACTACCAATTTTTTCGGCAGTTTCTTCTAATAATTTTACTAGATCCTTCCAATAATTAATACCAAGTTCAAAAGGACCAGAAGCATTCATACCTGCCATATTTGCATCGTCAATTACTTTCCAGCCAGATGCAATGCCTTCTTCCAAAATCCTACATCCTTCGTTCAACCTTATTGCCAAGATCACTGTGGGATTAGCCAAACCTGCTTTTTTAATTTTAGAAAAGTCAGGTTGTGGTCTTCCTTTGGTCCAATCATAAAAACCCTGACCTGATTTTCTACCATGTTTTCCTTCTTTAAACAGTTTGGTTATAGCTTTTCCAGGTCTGAAATCTTCATGCAATGTTTCTGAATAATAATTACGTATATGATACCCTGTATCAATACCAGTATAATCTGAGAGGACAAGTGGAGACATAGGACCACGACTTCCGAAATCTGCATCTAAAGATTCAAATAAAATCCCCTTTTCTAAGCATGTATCAAGAAGATAATTCATATAAATACCACTCGGAGCATTTAACCTGTTTACAATGAATCCTGGTCGATCCTTCAAAACTTTAGCAACATATCTATCACCTCTAAGGCATGGTAAGCTTTCACTTACTTTCATGCCAATCTCCATAGCTTCCTCCGAAGAGCTTTCCCCTGCAATAACTTCTATCAACCTCATCAACGGTGCAGGGTTAAAGAAGTGCATTCCAATACACCTATCTGGTCTATTAGTGGCACGAGCCATCTCAGTTATGGACATCGTCGATGTATTTGAAGCAATTACTGCATGAGGAGGTGCATTCTCATCACAAGTCTGAAAGATCTTTTTCTTTACATCCATATCTTCTACAACTGCTTCTATAATTAAATCCGCATCTTTTACTGCGGAAGCTAGATCTAAACTCGTTTTCATTCTTGCCAAAACTTCTGCAGCTTTTAATACTCCTTTAGATTCAAGTTTATTCAGTCCACCTTCAATACCCTCAACAGCTTTATCAATAATTTCTTGAGAAATATCGACAAGTGTTGTGTTGTATCCTGCCATCATTGATACTTGAGCAATTCCATTACCCATTAAGCCGACGCCGATTACTATAATATTTTTAACATCTACCATCTTAAGTTAACACCTTTATTTTCTCTTATAATTTAATAAAAAAATTATAGAACTAGTACTTTGCTTACTTTAATAATCCATAAGCATTTCTCAAGCGTTTTTCTGCATCATCGACAATTTCATCAACAATTTTCTTGACATTTTCTATGCTATGAATAAGGCCAATACTCTGTCCTAAGAGAACAGCTCCAGTAATATCCCCTTTATAAGCTGCTTCGTATGCCTTCATTTCTTCGACTAAGTCTTCTTGGGACATGGCTTGTTCTTGAGCTATTTTCGCATCTTTATCAGCTACTAGCCCGTGATGCAATGAATATTCATTTTTCCATAATCGAATCGGTCCTAAAGAACCAGTTACCAATAAAGTATCTTGAGCCTTTGCTGGGGGAACAATACTTTTATACTCTTTACTAAATTCACTTTCATTTGAAGCTATAAAACGTGAACCCATTGCAACGGCACCTGCTCCCATTGCTAAAGCAGCTGCTAGCCCTTGACCTGTTGCAAATCCTCCACATGCTACTATAGGAAAGTCTGGATATTTCCGCAAAACTTGTTGTAACAAGACTAAGGTACTCACTTTTTCATATGATTGGTGACCTCCACCTTCATTACCGGTAATAACCATTCCATCTACTCCTGAAGCAACACACTTTTCAGCAAGCCATAATGCTGGAGCAACATGAAAATGTTTAATTTGTGAACCGCTTTCCTTTAATTTTTGGTAGGTTTTTGACTTTGGTAATGTTTTAGAAGAACCTGCGCTAGTTATGGCGTAAACACATTGTTCTTTTAATCTTTGATTTTCCATAATAAATCTTGGAATTTCTGTAAGTAATTGTGGGGCTGCGATTTCCCTACGGGAAGTCCTTACATTAAATCCAAAAGGCTTATCAGTATGCTCAACTACCTGTAACATATTTTCTTTCATAATCTCGATGGGATTTCTTCCTTTCTGATAGTCGCTTAATAAAGCACTATGACTTAAGACGCCAAGTCCTCCTGCTTCTGAAACTGCAATGGTCAACTCAGTTGTGTAGAAAGGACCCATTGGAGCGGCAATTATAGGATGTTTAATCCCTAACATTTTAGTAATATTTGTTTCTAATACCATTTTTTTCTATTCACTTTGCTTTAATTCAGATTTAGTATTCTTAAAATTTAGATAAAAGAATTTTTTGTAAGGTATATATTTTACCTCTAATTCAGAACATAAATCATTTTTTGTCTAATAGAGACTACTTTCTTTGGTTAAAATAAGATTTTAATTAGATTGCGGAAATTTGTTTCTATGTTTTTAATGAGAAAAATTATTATAGTCTTCAAGCTAATTTTAAATAATTAGGAGATATGAATTTACTTTCTTAAAGAAGTTGATTCTAGTGGAAAGAAATAGTGATGAGTTAACTGTTGTAATCTATGGTATTGGTGGAATAGGGGCTACTCTTGGAGGATGGTTATCACAAAATAAAGATAATGTGTACCTATTAGCGCGTGGTGAAAATGCTAAAGCGCTAAAAAGTAATGGTTTAATTCTTAAAAATGTAGTTAACGATACAATTGAAACCATAAAAGTAAATGTAATTGAAGATCTAAATGAAATTTCAAAAGTAGATATTGTTGTAATCACCGTTAAAAATTATGATTTAGAAGAAGTAGCGAAAGATATTTCTGAAAAATTAGGAGATGGTCCCATTGTAGTAGGTTTACAAAATGGATTTGAAAATCAAAAAATATTACCGAAATATTTTACGAAAAAAGTATATGCTGTTGTTGTTCAATCAGGCTGGAGAGAAGAACCAGGAATTTTTGGTACTCGAGGGAAAGGACACCTAACTCTTGGCACTCCTGAAAATGAAAATCTAGAATATATAAAAAGTATAGAAAAAATTTTAAATCTTGGAATACTAACAAGAACAACACTGCAATTTCAAGATGCTGCTTATTCAAAATTAATAATTAACCTTTCAAATGCAACTTTTACACTAATTAGTTCAGAACTTAAAGATGAAGATGCAATTTTCAATCTATGGCGAATCTTTTTGAATGTATACCTTGAGGGTGTTGAAGTTGTTAAAGCTGCTGGATATAAAGAGTTTAAATTAAAAGGGTTGCCTTCTTGGAGCGTAATGGAATTGGGTAAAAATCTTGATAAAGAAACGGCAATCAATAATTTTAGTCGAAATCTTAAATACTCATGGTTCAATAGCATGGCTCAAGATATGATTCATCGAAAGAAAAACCAATCTGAGCTTGAATCCCTGACTGGATATTTTATAAGATTAGCAGATTCATTACACCTTGAGATTCCCTATAATCGTATAGTCTATAGGCTTTGTAAGGAACAATTTAAAAAGGTTCCTTATCAGCCTTTACCAGTTGAGGTCGTGTGGGAACAAATCCAAAATAATCTAAACAAGTAGAAATTAGTAATAATCATTAAAATATCAAATTTATAAATAATTGTGAATACGAAATATGAGTGAAATAAAAGGCAATCGAATTTTGGGTGCCTCGAATGCTGAATTTAATGATCCTATAAAGGATGTTCATACTGCTCGTTTACCAATAGCAGGCTGTGCATGGGTTGATACCACTGAAGGAGTTGTATTAATTGATACAATAGAAAGAGTGAAAGTAGGAAAGGAAGTATTTAAGAAGATTAAAGGAAAAATTAAATATATTATATACACACATGGACACGCAGATCATACGGGAGGTGCTGCAGCTTATTTAAAAGATAATCCTGAAATAATTGCAAGCAAATATTTACCCGATCGTTTCGATAAATATAAGAGGTTAGCTCCCTATAGAGCCCACATTACAGCAGTACAATTTAATGTCCCTGAAGTAATTAGAAAACAGGAATATGTATATCCTACAAAAACCTTTTTGGGAGATATGGTATTTATATTAGGAGATAAGACATTTGAACTTCATACAGTTAGAGCAGAAACTGACGATGCTGTATGGGTTTATGTACCTGAACTTAAGGCAGCCTTTATAGGAGATCTAATTATCGCTGGTCTGCCAAATATAGGTAATCCGTGGAAACCGACCCGTTTTGCATTAGATTGGGCAAAGGCTTTAGAAGATATAAGAGCTCTTAATCCTGAACATTTGTTTTGCAGCGGTGCTGGTTATTATTATCACGGAGAAAAAGCATTAGAAATATTAGATTATAACATAGAAGCAATACTTTCACTTCATGATCAAGTAGTTGAACATATCAATAAAGGGACACATATTACTGAAATGATTCATGAAATCAAGCTTCCAGATCACCTTGCGGAAGTTTCATATTTAAGACCATTATATTCTAGAGTAGAATTTTTTGTGTTTAATGTGTACCGTTGGTATCATGGTTATTTTGATGACAATCCTGCCCATCTCTTACCGAGACCTGAAAAAGAGGTTATGGGTGAGCTTTACGGATTGATAGGAGACTCTGGAAGGATTTTAAAGAGAGCGCGAGAACTCTTAGACTTAGGGCGAGCACAACTAGCATTAGAAGTTTTGGATGTCTTAATTCAAGCAGATCCAGGAGATGTTGAAGCACGTAAATTACGTATTGAGCTTTTAAAACATTTGGGTGCTGAAGATTATTGTCTAATGTCTCGTAATGCCTGGGTTTATTTCATAAATAAAGATAAGGAATTTTTAAAATCAAAGTCGAAGCAATTTCAGTAGAAAGTATTCATTATGGTGAACATAAAATCCTTCTCTTAAATTTTGAAGAAGTAAAAAAAGAGTATCAATAATTCACATTTTTGACTATTTATAATTTTTAAGAAAGAGATATAGAATAAAGGGAGTAAATAAGAATATTATGATGGAAATAAGTTATGAAGAATACTACAATAAGGTTTTAGGAGCATGGATAGGGAGAGTTGCTGGAGATTTTGTAGGTGTTCCTTTAGAATTAAAATCTTATGAATCTATTCAAGAAAAGTATGGTGATATCACAGATTATCCTGAGCCAATCGATTTAAATCATGTTAATGATGATGAAATGTATGAAGTCATTGCGTTACTTGCTCTGGAAAAATATGGGATTGAAATAAATTCGAAACAATTAGCTAAAGAATGGGTTAACCTTCTCTTACGAGAGGATAACGTATTCACAGCTGAAAAGATAGCATTAAATAACCTTAAAGCAGGTGTTCAACCACCTCAATCAGGGATTTTAAATAACTTCTATCTTGATTTTATCGGTGCCCAAATGAGAGCAGATATATGGGGACTGTTAACACCAGGCAGCCCTCAACTTGCAAAAAATTATGCTGAACTTGATGGTGTAATTTCTCATTCAGGATTAGGGGTAGAGGGAGAGGTTTTTATGGCTGCCATGATTTCTCAAGCTTTTTTTGAAGAAAACATAAGGAAGAATATTGAATCAGCAATTCAATATGTCCCTTCTGAAAAAGAAAGCTTATATATTCAAATGGTTAAGAAAGCTTTAGAGATATATGAAAAAAATCCTAACGATTTTAGAAAAGCTAGGCAGGTCTTAATTCAGGAACAATGGGTAAAGAAATTTGTTAATGAAGCTATTGAATCATCCTCTTCATTCCCTATAGAAAGAAACATTTTGTTAAATACTCGTTTAGGTGCAATTCATGTATTACCTAACATTGGGATTATTATCCTATCTCTTTTATATGGAGCTCAAGATGAAGAGGATCCTTTCGGAAGGTCTATCTGTGTTGCTGCAATGATGGGTTATGATACGGATTGTAATTGTGGAAATATCGGTACGATAATGGGTGTTCAACTAGGTGCAGATAGGATTCCTGAAAAATGGAAAAATACTTTGCAAGATACATTCTCTACGTATGTAAAAGGACATGAAAAATGGAAAATCTCCGAATTAGCTCAGAGAATTGTTAATATAGGAATGAAAGTTATAAAAAGTAAAGCAAAAGACGTGGTTAAAATTTTTAAATAAAAAATCAAAATTAAAGTTTTTAAACGATGGTGGATATTCAAACCTTTCAAATAGAAACTAGTCTGGTTCCAAGTCCAATTCAATTTGATGTGTTATTTCCAAAAAATTATAAGATTTTGGATAAGAAATATCCTCTTATGTTATTTCTTCATGGTGGTGGATCTAATAATCTACTGCACCTCAAAAACACAGGTCCACAGATATGGTCTATGTGGGAAAAAAAAATTGTACCTGAGATGGTTGTAGTTACTCCATTTTGTGAGCGATGTTTCTATATGGATTATAAGGATGGCTCTCAGAGATGGGAATCATTTATAATTAATGAACTGTTACCTCATCTAAAAAACGAGTTTCAAGTTATTCCTGATTCAGATAAAACATTTATCGGTGGTATATCAATGGGTGGCATGGGTTCATTACGGATGGGATTAAAATACTTTGATAAATTTGGGGCAATTGTGGCTTTTGAACCGGGAATAGAACCGGCTTTTGTGTGGAAGGAAGTTAAAATTGAAGATAAGTATTATCGCCCTAAATGGCTTTTTGAAAAAATTTTTGGTAAACCATTTGATGAAGATTACTGGAAGAAAAATAATCCTGCTTACATTGTACAGGAAAACTCGGAAAAAATACGTGAATCTGGGATTAAGATATATATTGAAGTCGGAACGGAGGATTTATTTGGACTATATCGAGGAACAGATTTTTTACATAGAGTTTTATTTGATCGAAACATCCCACATGAATACAGACTAGTTTACGGCGCAGATCATGTAGGAATTTCCTTTAGAGAAAGACTTGTGAATGGGTTTTCATTTCTCAATCGGATCATTAACCCATTAGAGGAACTTCCATTTGTACAGAGAGTTAGGGAACTTAATTCTCAAATGCTAAAAGAAGCACTTCAACAGAAAGAAAAATGATTTTTATTTTAAATTGTTAAAGGCTCTTTCTTAAAGTTTTCAAGATCAAATTAAACATTAATATTTTTAAGTGATTCAATTCTAATTATTAATCACGAATAATCCATTTTATAAAAAAAATATAGAGTTATCTATAATGCCTAATAGAAAACTAAATATATATTGTACAGTTATTTTGCTTCTTCTATTTAGCTGTTACGCTTTAAGTATTACAATTTCACCTATAGAAATTAGGAATATCAATGCTTATTCAGAAGAGTCTCTGCCTATTACGAATCAGCCTTCAAAAGCTCCATTCATATATGGAACTACGAGGGAACCAATGGGAATTGATCCTCTTGCTATGTGGGATCGAGATTCCTCTGATATGGTGTTTCATTGTGCTGAACCTCTCATTGATTATAACTATTCAGATCCATCATTGCCAATAATCCCCAAACTTGCAACGAATTATGTTTGGCACAGCCCTACCGAAATTTCGTTTAAAATTAGAGAGGGGGTGTATTTTCATGATGGAACACTTCTTACGGCAAATTCAGTAGCGTGGAATATCTACAGAATTATGTGGTTTTGTAATTACTCGGGAATTTTACCCCAGAATACGACTTCCTGGGAAGCTTTTCCTAAATCAATGTATTACTTTCCAGATGGAATGCAGATTATCATAAATGCAACTGTTAATAGTATATACAACGTCTCTATCTTTTTAACAAGAGCTTTTCCTTCATTAATAAATCTTTTAACCGTTACATCATCATACATTTTATCTCCCGCTTCAACACCATTCTATAGCTATTTAGATTCTTTCACAGATTTACTAGTAGGCACTGGACCATTCGTTTATGAGTATTATACTCCAAGTATAGAACTTAAATTCCATGCCTATGAAAATTATTGGGGGAGTAAAGCGGATATAGCCACACTAGTCTTCAAATTTTTTGGTGATTCAACCTCTCTAAATAATGCATTTCTCGCAGGTCAAGTCGATTTCATTAAAAATCCTCTAATTACACTCTATTCGACAATTGAGGCAGATCCAGATCGTGTCTTAATAAACGGGGGAGAAAACTTAATGTATTATTATTTTGAGTTTTATTGTGGACCCGGTGATCCAATCTTAGGGAATCCTTGGTATTATCAAGTATTAAATTCTACTTGGAGAAGAGCCCTTAGTCTAGCAATAAATTACAGTTACATCTGGGAAGATATTATTAGTGGAAGGGCAGGTCCCGGATGTCCTGCAATTCCTCGAATGATGCCGGGATATAACAGCTCACTCGAGGGAAAAATGGCTCATGATAATCCTTTTGGTAGCACTTATGCGAGTAGTGTGAAAAAAGCGAGAGAATATATGCAAAGTATGGGCTTTGGGATCGCATGGGATTCTAATTTCCCCGGAACTAACGAAATGGAGTGGATGACTGCTTCATTTAGGACAATAGAAGTGAATGAAATTTTTGGCCACAGCACTAACATAGCCCTGAATCTTTTATTAGAATCTTCATGGAGTTTAATTGGTGTTGATATAGCTGTGACCATAAGATTTTGGGGTGATTATCTAAATTTATTATTGACTAATCCATGGGAAGTTGAGTGTGGATACCTCGGATGGGGTCCTGATTATATTGATCCTTTCGTTATGCTAAATCCGATATTCAATAATGAATCCTCATCCTGTTTCTCTCAATTAAGCGATCCTGTCTTAAAAGGAGCATTGGAGGCAGCTGGGACTGAAACTGATTTCTTAGTAAGATTGAATATTTTCAAATGGATTCAATCTTATATTTTTGATATAACTCGCCCTGAAAACCCTTCATCCTATTGTCACGCACCAATTTTCGCTTATAATAATACCTATGCATATCATACAGATTTAACTGGTTTTGTGGCTAATGCTCTTGATTTAGTGAATTTTTATCCATGCAACTGGAGCCGTGAAGTGGCTATAATACCTGGTCCATTTACCTTATCATCCAATGCTGCCAATCCTGATAGTGATGGTATTTTTGATTTAATTTGGGCATCTTCTGATCATGCAGTGAATTATTCAGTGTATATAGACGCAAAACCTATAGCCGAGATTAATGAGAGCTTAGTTTTACTTGCTGAAGGTGTTACTGCTCTTACATACCCATTAAGTGGTTTTACTGATGGAACATACTATTTCATTGTTGAAGCTTGGAATGAAAACGGAACAGCGGTTTCTAATTCGATCTCAGTAGATGTCGATATCCCTGGGGATGTAATCTCACTTTTTGATGGTCTATTTCTAAACCAGACTTGGTTTACAAATCCAATTTATCCATACAATTTTAGTTTTGTATATACTCATCTCCTAGGGGATTTGTATAATGTAAATGTAACATATGATTTTCCTGCTCCAACTCAATATGAAGTAGACACAACATCGAGAGTAGTATCTAATGTTCACGGATTAAATATTGACGTGAATGGATCACATACAAATAGATGGATTTATCCTAATACAGAACTTGGAGATTATTATCTTATTTCCGTTGATGGAGAGGGAGATCATTTATTTCAAGTTACTGGTGAGATTACACAAGTTTTCCCTAGCTTTGGTATGCTTGATATGTGGATATTAACTGACTTAAATTATCCAATGGGATTTGGGATATACGAAAAAAGTACTGGAATCAATCTTGCAGCCAATTTTACTTATGGATTTGGTATATATTGGTATTCAGTAGTGTTAAATGCCACTAACGCTCTTGTAACTCCTGAACTTCCGGGACCTTTTACTTTGTCTTCTACTGCAGGAAGTCCAGATAATGATGGAGATTTTGATTTAACTTGGACCAGTTCCAGTAACGCTGATAATTATACAGTGTATGAATATAGCAGTTATATTACTGTTATAAATGGAAGTTTAACAACACTAGGTAGTGAAATGGTTTGTTTAACGTTACCTTTGAGTGGGTATTCCACTGGAACCTACTATTTTATTGTTGTGGCTCATAATGAAAATGGGGATACACTATCAAATTATATTCAAGTAATAGTTATTTTATCAACACCAGGGCCATTCACATTATTTACAACAGCAACTGATCCAGATGATGATGGAGTATTTGATCTTGCTTGGACTAGTTCTACCGGAGCAGACACTTATTCTGTTTTTGAATATGATAATTTTATAACTGAAATAAATGGAAGTCTAACATTACTAGGATCCGGAATTACAGATCTTACATTCTCCTTATCTGGTTATGAGAATGGGACTTATTATTTTATAGTTACTGCTCATAATGCAAATGGTTTTACTGCATCCAACTGTGTTGTAGTCATTGTAGCAATTCCTCCTGCAAAAAAAGGTGAGCCTGGCATCTCGGCATATAATTTATCTTTCGTTATAGCGATATTAGCGATTAGCATACCATTTCTAATTAGAAAATCATGGAAGAAGAAAATTATTAATTCTAACTAACTTTTTTTTCATCTTTGTAGATGCGTTATAGAAGAAACTGCATCCTATAATTTGGTCGGTAAAAAGTTTAATATTTTTAAATAGAGATAGAATAAAATTTATTATATGAAATATATTTTGAATTGATAATTTTTGATCAAAATTTGAAAATTTGATTAAAATGATACAAACAAAATTCCAAGAAATAATCGGGACAAAATATCCGATTATACAGGCAGGTATGGGTCCGTACGCAACAACAAAACTATGTATCGCTGTGGCAAAAGAAGGCGGATTAGGGTTAATTTCTACAATTGGCATGGCAGGAGCCGATGTAAATTTTATACCGGAAGAAGATCGAAAACTTGATTTTGGAGTTGGCGGCAGCCCTAAGAATGTTCTAAAACAAACCATAAGATATGTATTTGATAGGCTTCAAAAATATCCTGAAGCGGTATTTGGTGTCAATATACCAATTGCTAAAGAATTTTACGTAGTATCTAGGCAATTTATGATAGCTGTTAAAGAAATGTTTGAAGAAATGCCTGAAATTAAGAAAAAATTAAAGGTAGTTGTTACATCTGCTGGAGATCCGCTTCCCTGGGCAATAGATGCAAAGGAAAAGGGTTCAAAAAGGTCATACTTTGAGGTTAAAAAAGAATTACCGTCTATAATTTGGTGTCAAGTAGCTCCAAATGTGAGAGGAGCAAAGAGAGCAGAAAGATCAGGAGTGGATATAATAATTGCATCAGGAAGGGAAGGTGGTGCTCACTGTGCTTGGAGAGATACATCTTCTATGGTTCTTCTTCCAGAAGTAGTAAGACAAGTAAATTTACCAGTGGTAGGAGCAGGAGGTTTCGCTGATGGTGCTTCTCTAGCAGCAGCACTCGCATTGGGGGCCATTGGAATTCAAATGGGCACTAGATTTATAGCTACGCAAGAAGGTGATTTCGAACAAATGTGGAAAGAACAACTAGTGAAAGCAACCGAATTTGATACAATTGTAGGAAGAGGAATATTTGGACCTATGAGATTTTTAATTAATCCTGCCTCTTTAGAAGTCATTAACGAAACTATCAAGGGAGCTTCAGACTTGTATAGGGGCAAGCCATGCCCATCAACAGATGAAATCCGCAAACTAGAAGAGAAAGGTTTCAGAAAATTAGTTGATGAGGATGAAAATGAAAGTTTAATGAATGCAGGAGTAGTTACAGGAAGGATTCATTCAATCCCGACTGTTCATGATTTAATTAAGAGTATTATGACTGAAGCAGAGGAAATTATATTAAACTTACCTAAAAAAATTATAAAAGAAGAAAGCGTAATATTAGAGTGATTACAAATGAAAGAATTAAAAGAATGTGTAGTTATTGATGCTGTTCGGACACCAGTTGGGAAATCTGGCAGAGCACAGATGAAAAAGTTAGGTGGAGCGTTTCGAGAATGCTCTGCTCAGGATTTATTAGTAACAGTTTTACGAGCAGTTGTTGATAGAACAAAAGAGAGATGCCCAGATTTTGATCCAAAGGAAATTGAAGATTGTCAAGTGGGTTGTTTATCCCAGTTAGGAGAACAGGGGGGCAACATTGCAAGAATCGGAATATTACTTGCTGGATTGCCTGACGAGATAGCAGGAGCAACTGTAAATCGATATTGTAACGCAGGACTTCAGGCGGTAAATACTGTAGCGAATGCTATTAAGGTAGGGGATGGTGATATCGCCATAGCAGCAGGAGTTGAATCAATGACACATTATGCCATGGGATCAGATATGCAAATTACTCAACGAATTCCGAATTATCCAATGATAATGTCAGCAGGATGGGCAAATGAACCAATGAGAAGTATCGTACCCCAAGGTGTCTCTTCAGAGATGATTAGTGATAAATATGGGTTTACACGAGAAGAATTGGATAGATTTGGTGTTTGGAGCCATCAGAAAGCAACTAGAGCGATGCGTAATGAAGAAAAGTATTTCAAGCGCGTTGTACCAGTTACTTATCAGAGACGGCATGTAGATGAAAATATGAAACCAATTAAGGATGAAACTACTGGAAAACAAAAAGTTGAAAAAGTGACGATTACTAAAGACCAGACTGTAAGAGAGATCTATCTTGATGATCCAGAGAAGGGCTGGGAAATGGTAAGTAGTTTAAAACCAGTATTCCGACCTGAGAGTAAAGGAGGAAAAACAACGGCAGGAAATTCTTCTCAAATAGTTGATGGAGCAGCAGCTACATTATTAATGTCTCGAGAAAAGGCTGACGAGTTAGGACTAAAACCAATGGCTAGGATACTCTCGACTGCAGTAGCTGGAGGTGAGCCTATTATTATGTTATTAGCACCGATTCCAGCTATGAGAAAGGCGTTATATCGTGCAGATCTCACCATAGATGATATGGACGTAATCGAACCTAACGAAGCTTTCGCAAGTCCATGTTTAGCATTTGCAAAAGACTTCGGATATGAATTCGACGATCCCAGAGTTAATCCTACCGGTGGTGCTATTGCTATAGGTCATCCTATTGGAGCAAGCGGGGTAATCTACTTTACTGAAATGGTACACTATATGAAGAATTACCATAAAAAGTATGGCGTACAATTAATGTGTGGTGGTTTTGGTGTAGGTATTGCCTCTGTAGTTGAAGCCCTTTAAAATTTTAATAAAATCTTTTTCTTTTTTCCTAATGTAAGATAAGTTAATTAGGCAAAGGATTTAAGTTTAAAATTTATTTACTCAATCCAGAATAAAGAGCCATTATAAGTCTTGCAGTTCGGTTATCTCCTGTTGTTGTCATTTTCATTTTGTTCATTACGTAGGAAAAACTAAGTTTATTATCTAAATCCATCATAACTATACTTCCACCCGCTCCACCCCACCAGACCGTATTTGGGCTTGGTAAAGGAATTTCTTTACTTGGTAAACCAAAACCAACACCAAACCGAATTGGCATTGCTAGAACTAGATCTTGCACATAAATTTGTTCTTCCATTGCTCTTTTGATTGTCTTCATTTTCATCAGCTTGATACCATCTACTTCACCACCACATGCTATTGCTGATGCAATTCTTGCTACCGATCTTGCGTTCCCATGCCCTCCTGCAGCAGGAATCTCAGCTGCACGCCATTCTCGAGTCTTTGTATGTTCCGGCATTAGAACAGGATTAGAAAAAACACGATTAAAAAGGGAGTTGGGATCTGTATCACCATATCCTAGATCACCTTCTTGAATTGCATCTGGAAGTACTAAATCCGCAACTCTTTTATCATGTTCGGAACCAAAGCCAATATGGAAATCCGCATTGAGCGGTCCAGAAACTTCTTCTTTAAAAAATCTACCTAGAGATTTACCTGTTATACGTTTTACTAACTCTCCCAAAAGATATCCGTGTGTAACAGCATGATATCCACTCTTTGTTCCTGGTTCCCACCAAGGTTTTTGAGCAGCGAGTAGATTTACAACTTTATCCCAATTATAAAGATCCTCAACACTTATTTTTTCTTCCCATCCTGCTAATCCAGAAGTATGGCTGAAAATATTTCTAACTAGGACTTTTTCTTTTCCATTTTGTGCAAATTCAGGCCAATATTTCGCTACGGGAGCGTCAAGATCGAGTTGCCCACGATCTACTAGCATGAGTGCACATATTATCGTCATTACTTTAGTTGTTGAGTACACATTAACGATTGTATGTTCTTCCCATGGTCTTGTCTTTTCCTTATCAGCATATCCACCCCATATATCGATGACAAATTTACCGTCTATAGTAGCAGCAAAACTAGCTCCAACATCTCCTTCTATTTCAAAATTTTTAGCAAATGCCTCTTTCAGAGCCAAGAATCTATTTTCACAAGAGCCATGAATCTCAATTTTTTCACCCATATCTAAATTCCTCTAAATTACTTAAAATTTAATAATACTAAAAATAGAAAAAAAGATTAAAAGATTTGTAATACTCATTTCGTTTTTGGTTTAAATACGATGGATGGTTTTGCGCTTATAGAATATGAAAATCCAGCAGATTCTCTTATATCCCCATATTTTGCTTTTAATTCCTCTAATATTCCAGAATCTAACGCACGTGCATAACATGCCTCAACACAAATTGGTTGTTTCCCAACGTCAAACCGATCAACACAATAATTACACTTTTGCATCTTTACCTTTTCTTCCTCGACAAATTGTGGTGCTGAATACGGACAAACGTCTTTACATAAGTGACCTGCGCAATTAAGACACCTTTCAGCTTCAACTATAGCGATTTCCTCACTGAAACCTAAAGAAACTTCTTTGAAATTTGAAATCCTCTCGGATGCTGATAAGACTGGCATTACTTGGCGTTCCTTTTTCTCCGTGTTTGAGGGAATATCAACTTTTATTTCTGTTGCAAGAATTTCGGGTATAGGTCTGGTTCTAAGCACATCGCCTTGAAGATAACGATGAATTTTTGATGCTGATTTTTGACCGCTTGCAATAGCATCAATTATACTTGCTACTCCACTATAGCAATCCCCAGCAACGAATATACCATTAGTTCCAATCATGAATGTCTCAGAATCGGCGGTGATAGTTCCCTTCTTGCTGATTTTTATTATTCCAGAATCAGAAACTTCAGGAACTTGTCCAATCGCAAAAATAACAGTATCTGCCTCTAAAGTGTGTTCCTCATCACCCACAACATCAAAATGAGCCTCTCCATCATCATCAAAAGTACATCCTGTAATCTCAAGGCATCCAACACCAGTTACTTTGCCATTATAACTTAAAATTTTTGTGAAAGTGCGAGAATCATATATCTCAATCCCCTCTTCACGAGCTTGATCAACTTCAATAATATCTGCAGGCATATCATCACAACATTCTAGGCAAGAAACGCCTACTTTGGTGGCTCCAAGGCGACGGGCTGTCCGGGCACAGTCCATTGCAACATTTCCACCACCTATCACAATCACTTTTTTCCCAACTTTAACTTCTTTACCAAGGTTGACGTCTCTCATGAATGTAGTGCCTACTAAAACACCATCTAGATCTGCTCCAGGGATGTTGAGTTTTTTACCTTTATGGGCACCAATAGCTACTAAAACTGCACCATAATCTTTTAAAAGATCATTAATACCTTGATTCAGGTCAATGGGGGAGTTTGTTTTAATTTCAACTCCAAGTGCTTTAATGTAATCTATGTCCCTATTGAGAATATCCCTTGGCAACCGGTGATCGGGGATTCCAACAGCTAACATACCTCCAACGTTAGATAATGCTTCAAAAATAGTTACATTATACCCTAACCTGACTAAATCGTAAGCGGCTGCCAAACCAGCAGGACCTGAGCCAATTATCGCTATTTTTTCTGATTGGGTCGTCTTTATGCGTTTTGGCAATTCTTCAGATACATTATCAGTTACAAATCCCTTTAAGGTTTCAATAGCAATTGCTTGATCTACTTCTTTTCTTGCGCAAACTTCTTCACATGGGTGAAGGCAAACACGTCCACAAACTGAAGGTAAAGGCATCCTTCGTCGGATTAGATCTAAAGATTCCTTAAATTTGCCTTTAGCTATCAACGCTATATAAGCAGGGATATGAAGATGTACTGGGCATGCTGTTTGACATGGAGCTTGTGATTCTCCATATGAGAAATTTGGACCCATTTTTTCCTTTGAGATTATACCACATGGAAATTCTTCTCGGCATTTGTCTTTGTCAACGATTACAATTCCATCCTCTTCTCTTTTACTAATTGCTTCATTAGGGCATACAAAAGAACAGACAGGGTCTTCACATTGATAACAATTTGAAATAAAGTACCCCGCAAAGATATTCGGAAATGGACCCTCTTCTATATAACCAATTCTCATCCATGATGCGGGACCTGAGGGTTGATCATGCCAATCTTTGCATGCTACTCTACAAGCGTTGCATCCGGTACACCTTGTTTGGTTAAAATAAAATCCCACTTGCATCTTTAAGCACCTCCTTTCTCCAATTTTACTTGAACTAGACATGTTTTCAATGCAGCAGCACCTCCTTCAGACATTTCATCTTTAGTTAAAGTATTCGCACAAGCACCTCGGTCAATCCCATTCTTGTCAGGATTGTACCAAGCACCTTCATAGATGCACACTACTCCAGGAATAATTCTTTTTGTAATGAAAGCTTCAATAGCTACTGTTCCTCTATCGTTAAACACCAAACATATATCACCATTTCTAATACTTCTAGGTTCCGCATCAACAGGATTTATCCACATGCGATGAGGTATTGCTTCCATGAGCCATTCAATTTTATATAGCTCGGAATGAACTCGTTGCCTTGGATGAGGTGAAATTAATTGTAGGGGGTATTTTTTTGTTAATGGATCATCACGATTCTCCCAAGTGGGTACATATTTTGCAATTGGAGGACATTTTGGATTGTTCCAACTAGCAATTTGATCAGAATAGATCTCAATCTTTCCTGATGGTGTAGGGAAGGGATTATTTTCAATATCATCTATGTTCTTTTTGAATGCGATATATGGTTCTTTAAGTTCAATTCTATGTACTCCTTCTCTTTTATATTTATCATAATCTTTTACATTTTCCCGAACATCTTGTGCCATAAGTGAGAGTAAGCGAAGCCATTTATCATTTATATCATCATATTTATCTATAAGTGGTCTTGCTGGAGCAAGCTGGGGATTTTTAAAATATTGTTCAAGAAGTTCCTCCCTTTTAAAGTTTTTAATGCCCAACTTTTCTGCTAATAATTCTGCAATCTCAATATCATCCTTACATTCACCGATAGGTTCAATCGCTTTATTCATATGACCAAAATAAGGACCTGAAGGCCATGGTCTTGTAAGCTCACTCCTTGTTGGAAATCCAGTTACAGGAAGAACAATGTCTGCATATTGAGCAGTGGGAGTTAACCATAATTCTGGTACAACTGTAAACAAATCCTCACGACTCATAGCTTTTGCGGACTTATTTACATTTCCAATTTGGTTGAGGAAATCACATACACAAAACCATGCAAATTTAACATCCATAGGAAATCCACCTGCTTTCCCGTTAAGAATAGCATCAAAAATCTTATTTACATGAACTCTAGTATCTAACCGATCTCTTGGGTTAATATTTCCCCTAAGAGACTTCCCTTTTGGCCATGCTTTATTAGCACCTGGGGGAATAATAATTCCCCTAAACATATGACCATAAGGAATCCCATGAAGTCCACCACCAGCACTACCACCAGGCTTTCCAATATTCCCCGTCATTGCTGAGAGAGTTATAGCACCTCTATTATATTGTCCACCCATAGCTGAACGAGCAGGACCTTGACAATCTTCTAGCGCTGCAGGCTTAGTTGTGGCATATTCTCGTGCCAATCCCTCAATTGTCGAAGCCGGTACACCACATATTCTTTCGGCCCATTCTGGAGTTTTGGGAATTCCATCTTCATCACCCAAGACATAATCTCTGTATATTTCAAAACCAGGAGTATATTTATCAAGAAACTCTTGATCCTGTAGGTTTTCTCGAAGTATAACATTAGCCATGGCAGCCATCATAACTGTATCTGTTCCAGGGATTATTGGAATCCATTGATCTGCTGCCACTAAAGCTGTATCTGAATAACGTGGGTCAATAACAATAACTTTTGCCCCATTTTCTTTAGCTTTGATTAACCACCATAATGTATTTGTCCCTGAAATCTGACGTGCGGGATCCCAGCCCCAGCATATAATTAATTTGGAATTCATCCAATCTTCCCGACTATTGCCAACGAAAATCTGACCAAACCCATAAGAAGCTTGAGTTCCAAAAATTGCTCCTTGGGATGAAATATTACCATATGATGTTGAGTATCCTCCAAGAGCATTAAATACTCTTGCATAAGCCGCCCCGGCACTGTGTAATGCTCCAAGATACCCTCCTCCAGTGATGTATAATATGCTTTGATTACCATATTTCTCTATTGTTTCCTTTAGTTTCTCAGCGATAGTATCTAATGCCTCATCCCATGAAATCCTTTCAAACTTACCCGAACCCTTTGGACCAGCTCTTTTTAAGGGATATCTTAACCTTTCTGGGTTATAGATGTACTGCCTAATTGACCGACACCTTAAACACGCTCTAAGTTGCTTATCAGGATCAGGAAAATCATCACCTTCTACCCGTATAACCTTTCCATCTTTCACATGGAACCTTAAGAGACACCGACCACCGCAATCAAACGCAGAAGTAGTTCTTACAATTTTTACTCCTTCTTCATTTACTTCTTCTTCTTGATTTGCCATATCATTTACCAAAGATTTTTTTTTTGAAATTATTTTGTTGTTTGATAATTTATAATTTTATTAAAGTTATTCTAGAAACCTTCAATTATTAATTTTAAAGAAGAGTAAAATAAGAAATGTATAACAAGTAACTATGAGAATTAATTTAAAAAAAGAGAGTTCTATTTGATAAATTTATAAGAATTTTTCAAATTTTGCTCTGCATCTGAAATTATACGATTAATGATGGTAGAGACACTTTCTATTTTGTCAATACTTCCAATGCTCTGCCCTAAAGGTACAGCGCCATCTACTATGTTTCCTTGATAAGCCATTTCATATTTTTCTGCCACATCTAATACATCTTCAGGAGTCATTGAGGTTTCTTGAGCAATTTTTTCTTCCTTACTCGCTACTACTTCATGATGCGATGAATATTTATTTTTCCATAATCTAATCAGCCCTAACACCCCAGCAGTTAAAATTGTATCTTGAGCTTTTGCGGGAGGGACAATACTCTTATACTTTTCATGGAATTCACTTTCTTCAGATGCGATAAAACGAGAGCCCATCGCAATAGCTCCCGCACCCATAGCCAATGCAGATGCTAAACCTTGACCAGTTGCAAATCCTCCACACCCTACTATTGGGTAATCGGGATACTTTTGTATAACTTGCTGCAGTAAAACTAATGTACTTACTCCTTCATATGATTGGTGTCCCCCCCCTTCACTACCAGTAATCACCAAACCATCCACCCCTGTTGCAGCACATTTATCTGCAAGCCATAATGCTGGTGCAACATGAAAGTGTTTAATATTAGCTCCACTTTGTTTCAATTTCTGGAAAGATTTTGATTCTGGTAACATTCTTGAAGATCCTGCACTAGTTACAACATACACACACTGTTCCCGTATCCTTTGATTTTCCAATATAAATTTTGGAATTTCTCTACAAAGCCTTGAACCACTTTGTTCAGTTCGGGAAGTTCTAATATTAAAACCAAATGGTTTATCCGTATGTTCAACAACCTCTTGCATATTCTCTTTCATTATCTCTGTAGGAAATCTTCGAGCTTGAGATTCACTAAGGAGATTAGTGTGACTCAACACTCCTAAACCTCCCGCTTCTGAAACAGCTATGGTCAATTTTGTAGTAAAGAAGGGACCCATGGGAGCGGCGATTATAGGATGTTTAATCCCTAACATTTTTGTGATATTTGTTTCAATAACCATTGATTTTCACTTATGGTTTTTCATTTGATTTTTTGTATTTACTTTAATAGTATTTAATTATACTATATTTTACTTAAATTTGATAGCATCTGTAGAGTTTAAAGCCAAAAATAAAATGATATTTTTTGACGACTTTGTATTAAAAAAAGACTTCATAAGTAATCATTAACTTTTAGAAACAATTACTTAAGATTAAGAAAGTAAAAAATAAGGTAGAGGTGTGTTAATATGGCACTTCCATTTATTTATATAATAATTCTTAGTATATTGCCCTTTTTTGCGTTAGGTTTCATCATTGTTTGGTTGATTTATGAAAAATATAATATTATTTCGGGAATATTAATAATTGTTCTTATTTCTTTCATGGGATTTCTTATTTTTCCAGGATTGTATTTATTTTGGTATGGTGATATATATTATACACTTGGGTGTTTAATTGGACTTTACATAGTTTTTAAACATGCTAAACCTGATCAAACCGTTGTTAGAACGAGTTTAAAAGTTGGAATAATTGGTACGGCCATCTCATCATTTTTAATAAGTATTTTTCAATGGTCTTATTCCCTATATATATTTAGGTTTTTCAATATCGCACTTCTAGGTGTTTATATTTTAAATTTCGCTCCTTTTGCAATATTTAACGGGATTCTTATTGGATATTTTTATGGGTATTATAAAAGAAGAAGAGCATTAGCCGAAGAATCCTCTCTTTTTTAGATTAAATATAAAAATTAAAAAATATCATTTTTAAAAAATTTTTAATAAATAGTCCCAAAATCTTGTATTGCTTTAAAGAGCGATACTATATTTTCTGGTGGTTGATCTAGCAAGAAATTTGTAGGGCCAGGGATGAAACCACCTTTCTTTCCTAAAGTCTTGATTGTGTCTTTTGTGTGATTTCTTATAAACTCAGGAGTTTCATATTTTAATATTTCTGAGTCATCAATAGTTCCAATCAAAGTAATCTCTGGATACTTTTCTCTGTACATCTTTAAATCATTATTTTTTGGTTTTAAAGACTCAACTCCATCAATACCAATTTCTACAAAATCAGGGAAAATCTCTCCAATATTTCCACAACTATGTATTACAAACATGGCATCAGCATCATGAGCATACTTTACATACTCTGCTAATTTAGGTTTAATAAATTTTCGCCAGTTCTTTACATTCATCTGTAACCCTGCATTGAATCCATAATCATCACCGCACATAACGACGTCAGGTTTTTGATTCATTAATAATTTTAAAGAAGGTTCTTCTATTATTTCCCATTGAAAATCTATATGTTGCTGCAAAAAACTTGGCTCTTTTCTTGCAAAATGTGCAAAATTGGCATGTCCAATTCCAAATACACAATTTTCAAATGGCCCTGTAATCCCTTGTGAAACCACAATATCATATTTGTCTAACATAGTTCTCCGAATCCTTGAAAGATTCCGGAAAGTTGCGGGAGTTGGTTTTAAATCTTTTTCTTTTTCCCAATATTCTTCAATATGCTCTTTTTTCAAGAGTCCAGGTCCAGTAAACCATAAATGTGGTATTCCATCTTCTTTAACAACAGCATCAAATGTACCCCCATTATTATTAAAAGCTGTATCACTGAAATCTAACTTAACCAAACCACCTCCTGCTGTACTCCAACACATGTCAATTTTGGCATCAATCCCTCCAGGCAATATGTCCGGAGGAGCAAATTTAGCGACAATTGAATGAATAAATGGTATCATATAGGACACTTTATCCTTATCTAATTGTTTCATATCTTCTTCTGTAAGCTTGTAAGGAGAATTCATGAATTTGTAAACAAAATCGCAATCCCCTCCTAATAAGAAGCTTGGAACGCGATCTGGTATTTTTCCTTCTAAAACTGTTAAAATTCTTTCAAGAGCAGACATTTTTTGAACTTTAGCCATAGTAAAGCACTCCTCATTTAAGATAAATTTCTAAGTAGAATTGAGAAAATAATAGTTTCATTTTTCATCTTAACTTTTCCTTCATCTAATCCCTTCTTTAAAGCTTCAAAACCTCCATAAATACAACGTAGGGGAGCCGCAAAGTAACTATCACATTCGATCTTTTCAATATCAGAAATATTATTTAAGTCCTCTAATTTTTCCATCTCAAATTTTCCATTAAGAATCTTAACTAAAACAGCAGGCGGTTGATCAGTTATGTATATAACCAATTTACTTGAATTTGGAAAATCTCTGCTTAATTTATTGAATATTTGACGTCTCCATAAACCCGAGTAAATTAAGGCAGGAATACCCCTAAATTTGGCACACACGATAATATCACTCTAAAGGGAAAAAGTCTGGCATATCTCCTGGGACTTTCAGTTTCCATTTCGGTCGTCGTTTTTGCAAGAAGGATATTACTCCTTC
Organism: Candidatus Thorarchaeota archaeon; assembly: GCA_048882645.1. GTDB lineage: Archaea > Asgardarchaeota > Lokiarchaeia > Sigyniarchaeales > SOKP01 > Loki-b32. Next base: position 9,498 of record JBHLRJ010000023.1, on the reverse strand, counting down.
ACGTGCATCTGGCTGTAAACCTGTCCATGTAAAATAACGATGGTTTATTTTCTCTGCTTTTATTGCATCAGGTTCAGTAATAAATTGATATAACATCGCTTTTGTAAGGGCAACACTCACAGGTGCATTTAGTAAAATTTCATCAGCGATTTGTCTGGAAACATCCATTAATTTATTGTCTGGTACAACCCGGCTAACGAGTCCATATTCTAAACATTCTTGAGCATTTAAGATTCTCCCAGTATACATTAGTTCAGCAGCACGGCTTAACCCAACAATACGAGGTAATATCCAAGGGCAAGCTATTTCAGGTATAACACCACGACGATTAAAAACAATTCCCATACGAGCACTCTCTGATGCGATTCTGATGTCAAAAGGTAAAATAAATGTAACACCCACTCCAACAGTGGGACCATTAATCGCAACTATTACAGGTTTCTTTAATGAAAAATACCGATCTATTGCCGTTCCACGCCTTTCTCGTTGTTCTTGTTCCTCACGTGGTCTATTTGAACCATCAAAGGTAGAAGCACCTCCTGATAAATCTGCACCTGCACAAAATCCCCTTCCTGCACCTGTTAATATCGTTACCCGGAGATTGGGATTTTCTTCAACTTTCATAAGTGCATCCCAGATCTCCATACTCATCTGCCACGTCCAAGCATTCAAACGCTCTGGTCGATTAAGAGTGATTGTAGCAATCTCATCTGAAGCTTCAAAAATTATTTGTTCATACTCCATATTTTAATACCTCTCATTTTTATATTATAGAATTTTTTTTGTTAATTTAATTTCTTATTGAATTTATGAAATTTTTATCTCATCGTGATCTTCCAGGAATAAATCTGGTGAATCTATTCATCTGACCATAGTATTCGAATAAGGCATCGATGCCTCGTATTTTAAGATCAGTATTCATTGCAAGTTTATTATGTAAAGCTCCATCAGCTGGTACCTTGGCAATTTCAGCGGCTAATTTATTCACTTCCTCATCGAGTTTATCTCGAGGAACACTTATACTTACTAGTCCCATATCGGATGCTTCTTTTCCTGAAATCCTTCTTCCACTCATTAATAAATATCTCGCTTTTTTAACACCTAGATAAAATTGCCAAAGAGGTAAACTTTGTGAGCCACCCCATAATTGAGCAGGATGTCCTAATACAGCATCATCAGCAGCAACTGAAATATCACAACAAAGTTGAAGATAACATCCAGCGTCAGTGCAATACCCATGAATTTGTGCGATTGTGATCTTAGGAAAATTGAATATACGAGGATACTTTGCATAAATTTTTTTACGTAATATATCGTAAGAATTCTTGTATTTCCAACCGCCTTCTGGAGGTGTTAAGTAATATGAACCTTTTAAGTCAAAGCCAGAACAAAAACTTTTACCAGCACCTTTTAACACGATAACATTCACACTATTATCTGCCTCTGCATGATCAAAGACAGCATCTATATCGTCTAGTAGTTGATAGCTTAACGCATTATGTTTTTCGGGTCTGTTTAAAGTTATATACCCTATTTTATCTTTTTCATTTGTTTCATAAAGAACTGTTTCAAATTCTTTTGAACTCACTTTTTATTTTCACCTTTTAATTTTTTTTTGTTAACTGATTTTATTTCCCAAAATATTTAAAATTTTAATTCAGCCAATTCTTCAAAAGATTAAAATAGAGAGTTCATTTTTTAATCTTCTTTTAATTTAGTTTTATTATATTATCCTAATTCTATAGTGTGTGGATTTAATGGAATTTCCTTTTTGTTCTGTGAATAAAGGGAAAAAAAATCAAAAGATATAAATAAAGCAATTTCACTACATATACTTGTTTATTTATCCATTAATATATCCAATTAATATCGTCAAGGGGAAAAAGGTATTGATTTCCAAAATAAAGAAAAATGATATATTAAAAAAACTTGTATTTACTGAGAGATTATTATGATTCTCATTCAAAATTTCGTATGGTCCTTCTTATTAATAAAAAAAAATCCAAAACGTTTTTTCATTAATTTATTTTTTATAATCTTTTTCATATTTGTCCTTTCACTTGCTACTACAAATAATAATAATTCTGAAAAGGATGAATATTCCCTCAAAACTTCAGCTGCTCCTATTTTTATAGTAAATTCACCTACAAATTATACTTTATATGGAAAAGTTGCACCAAACTTTTCATTAACTATTACTAATGGATTAGGAAATTATTCCTGGTATAAATTTATTGAAACCGGAGGAACTTCAGGACCTAAAGCGTTAAATGGAATCCCTAATGAAATTGTCAACGGAACTTTTAATCAAGGTTTATGGAATAATTTACCAAATGGAACTGTAACAATTAGATTTTATGTAAATAACTCTTTAGGAGAAATAGGGCATGTAGACGCAATAGTGAGGATAGACATTATAGATCCTGTTATCAATATCATATCTCCAACTGGGGGGTATTTTAATTCGACAACTCCAGAATTTACAGTTGAGATTAACGATTCGAATTTAGATAAAATGTGGTATATTTTAACTGGAGACCCAACCAAACATTTCTTCTTAACAAATGGGACCTTACTTGGTTGGGCGGGATTAGGTGATGGGTTGATCACGGTAACCTTCTATGCTAACGATTCTGCCGGAAATGAGTTTTCTGATTC